>NZ_JBSZJV010000023.1:0-51429 GCF_054188265.1 Stenotrophomonas sp. IS26 | reverse complement strand
ACCCGCAGGCCGCCAACGCAGTGCTGATGCGCGCCATCGGCCTGGTGGGCACGCCCTACCGTTACGGCGGCAACACCCCGGAATCCGGCTTCGACTGCAGCGGCCTGGTCGCCTATGTCTACCGCGAGATGCTTGATCTGCGCCTGCCGCGCACCTCGCGCGATCTGGCCGCCGTGCAGGGGCCGAAGATCGATCCCAAGCGCCTGGCGCCGGGCGATCTGGTGTTTTTCGGCACCAAGGGCAACGTGTTCCATGTCGGCATCTATGTCGGTGAAGGCCGCTTCGTGCACGCCCCCAGCACCGGCGGCACCGTCCGGCTGGACTCGCTCGGCGGTCCCTACTGGAAGGACCACTACACGGGGGCGAAACGCGTCCTTAACTAACCTGAACAGGGGTAAGGTCAAATTTTGTGACCAACATCACATAGTTGTAAACGAAAAATTAACGGAATTTGTACCTAATCACTGCGCTTACACGGCATCATCACCCATCGTTTTTATTCAGTGACCGCCGCGTGACGACAGACGACCTGACGTGCAAAGGCCAGCCCGCCGCCATCCGGCGACGCGCCCGCCCCGCTTTCCTCGCTGCAGCACTCTGCCTGGCCAGCCTTCCGGCCTGGGCGCAGTCCGCACCGACGACCGCTCCCGAGGTTGCTGCTTCCCCCGTCACTGTCACCCCCGATTCTTCCGCGCCGGCCAAGCCCAAGGCTGATGCGCCGGCCCGCAGCAAGGCCGATGCCGCTGCCAGCGCCACCCTCGCCGCCCTGCTTCCGCATCTGGCCGCCAACGACACCATCCCGCTCATGGACCGCTCGGCGATGTTCGCCGGTGATCTGAGCCGCCTGCTCGCCAACTACGACGCCAGCACCGGCGCCATTACCGTGGCCGGCGACGCCGCCGAAGACGGCAAGGTCCAGTCCCTGCTGCGCCGTGCGATGACCCTGCTCGGCACCCCGTACCGCTGGGGTGGCACCTCGCCGGACAGTGGTTTCGACTGCAGCGGCCTGGTCGGCTATGTATTCCGCACCGCGCTGGGCGTGGAACTGCCGCGCGTGTCGCGCGAAATGGCCCATGACGGCGCGGCCGAACTGATCAACGACCGCAACGCCCTGGCGGCGGGCGACCTGGTGTTCTTCGGCCGCAAGGGCCGGGTCGACCACGTCGGCATCTATGTCGGCGAAGGTCGCTTCCTGCATGCCCCGAGCACCGGCAAGGACGTCCGCGTCGACAGCCTGGTCAGCGGCTACTGGGGCGGCAAGTTCATGCAGGCCCGCCGCGTCGATCTCTGACGCGCCCTGCTGAACCGATGGATCGAAGGCCGCTGCCCCGCAGCGGCCTTTTTCGTTGGGCCCGGCGATGGCCGCTGACCGGCCCAACCCGCGTTCCTTTCTCTGTCACCGCCTGTTTTCCAGCGGGCGACACGCCCGGCGCACGCGCGCCGCGGCGGGGGACGGACCCGGACGTGGGGCGGCACGTCCTGGGCAACCGATCAGGCAGCAGACACCGCCCGTGATCCTCGTCGACAAGGTGACGCATGGCGGCTGTCCCCGATTTTCCTGCCCGGTGTGTGATCTGGTTTGGGCAACCCCTCGCGCTTGAACGGGCGACGCTGGCTGCGGCCGGCTGGCAGGTGCGCGGCGTCGCCCCCGAGCAGTGCGCCGGCATCGGCATGCGTGGCAGCGATCAGGTCGTCGGCCTGCTGGACCTGCGTACCGTGGTCCCGGCCAACCTGGCCCACCTGCAACAGCTGCTGGTCGACCACCGCCACATGAGCCTGCTGGCGTTGTTGCCGGCCGCTCCGCTGCGCGCCTCGCCGGTGCTGGATGCGCTGCTCGCCGCCTGTGTGGATACCTACACCGCCCCGATCGATCTGCCGCGCGTCGTGCAGCGGCTGCAGCAGCTGGCGGGCGCCGAACCCCTGCCCGCGCCCCATGGCCCGCAGTCCCTGATCGGCGACAGCGCGGTCCTGCAGGTCACCCGCGCGGCCATCCGCAAGTACGCACCGGTAGACCTGCCGGTACTGATCACCGGCGAAACCGGCACCGGCAAGGAACTCGCGGCACAGGCACTGCACGCGCTGTCCGCGCGCCACGCGCGTCCCTTCCTGGCGGTGAACTGCGGCGCCATCCCGGCCGCGCTGGTCCAGTCCGAGCTGTTCGGCCACGAGCGGGGCGCCTTCACCGGTGCGGCAACGCGGCGCCTGGGCCTGTTTGAATCGGCCAGTGGCGGCACCGTATTCCTGGACGAGATCGGCGACCTGCCGCTGGATGCGCAGACCAATCTGCTGCGTGTACTGCAGGAAGGCACCGTCGAACGCGTCGGCAGCAACCGGCCGCTGGCGGTGGATGTGCGTGTGTTGGCCGCCACCCACGTCGATCTTGAAGCCGCGGTCGAACAGGGCCACTTCCGGCGCGATCTGTTCTATCGGCTCAACGTGCTGCGCCTGCCCCTGCCACCGCTGCGCGAGCGCGGCAGCGATATCGCGATGCTGGCCCAGCATTTTCTCGCCAGCTTCCGGCATCGCCACGTCACCCGGGCGCGTGGCTTCACCGCCGATGCCGTCCAGGCGCTGGAGCGCTTTGCATGGCCGGGCAATGTGCGCGAGCTGCTCAACCGGGTGCAGCGTGCAGCGATCGTCAGCGATGCCGAACTGATCACCGCCGCGGATCTGGAGTTGAGCCAGCCGCTGCTGCCCATTACCGCGCACGGCCTGCACGGCGCAAAGCAGGTCGCCGAACGCGAGACCCTGCTGCATGCCCTGCGCCAGAACGACTTCAACATCGCCGCCTGCGCCCGCCACATGCAGGTCTCGCGGGTGACTGTCTACCGGCTGTGCCGCAAGCACCAGCTGGCGCTCCCCGAACTGCGCTGACCCCTGGACGGTGGCGTAGCACCCTGCGCAGCGCGCCTACAAGCTGTACGGCACCTTGAAGGCCAGGGTGAAGTCCGGTGCATCCGGGGTCAGGCCGATGCCCAGCAGGCTCACCAGCGTGGTTTTCTGGTTGAGGGCGTAGGTGATGCCCAGGTTGAGCGTGCCCGCGTTGGCGTCACTGCCGATCACCTTCAGCCACTGGCCGTTCTTGTAGCGCGTGGAGGCGCGCGCGCTCAGCTTGTCGCTGAAGGAGATGCTCAGGCTGGTGCGCTCGTTGAACGCGAACGCTACGCCGGCACCGAAGTAATACGAACCGCCCAGCTTCACATCCCCCGGGTTGGTGGTGTCCGGGTTCGCATCGATGTCATCGAAGCTGCGCGGGAAGGAATGGATGTAACCGATGTTGGCGAACAGGATCGCCGGATCGGCGGTCTTCACTGCGGACAGCCCGACGTTGGCCTGCCACACCCCGTTGCCGGTGGGCTGCTGCTCGGGCACGGCGAAGCGGATGAAGTCATCGTCGTCGCGCTCGAGCACCTTCCAGTCCAGCCCATACGGTGCACGCCCGGTCGGCGCGGTCGCGCCCACGGTCAGCACGGTTTCCGGCAGCCGCCCACGTTCGGCGAACAACCGATAGTTGGCGCTCACGCCAACATCGCCGATGCCGTTGCCGGTCGTCTCTTCCTGCGCGATGGCCGCCGCGGAACCGCCGGCGCCGCCCTTCTGGAACACGGTCTTGCGAGCCAGGTAGGGCACATCCAGGTTCAAGGTAAGGCGCGGACTGACACCCCAGCGCGCGGCCAGGTTGTAGGTCAGCGTGTCCGACTCGACGTTCTCGATGGCGATGTTGCCCAGGAAGATCGCATCCAACGCCAGGAAGCCGTTGAGGCTGAGCTGCTTGCGGTCATAGCGCGCGTAGGACAGGCTGTTTTCGATCGTGAAGCGGCGACTGAACAGCGCGGCCTGCTGCTGTTTGACGTCATCCACGCTGCGCCGCGATTCCTGTTTGGCCTGCTGCGCTTCGGCCGCCGAGCTGGCGTAACCATCGGCGCTGGCCGGTGCGGCGGGCGTGCCAGCCGGCAGGGCCTGTTGAGGTGGAGGTGCGGCACCGGCGACCGGCGCGGTCTTGCCGGTCAACCGCGCCTGCATGGCCTGCACCTGCATGTCCAGCTCGCGCAGGCGGCGTACTTCCTGCGCGTAGTTGGCCTTGAGGCTTTCCAGCTGCGCCATCAACGCCTTGACGTCGGCTGCGTCATCGGGCGCCGGCTGTTGTGCCTGTGCCTGGGCGGACGCAGCCGCCATGAGTGCCAGCGCCGCCAGCGCCAGCGGTGTTGCGCGGATCATCGTGTGCATTGCCTTGGCCCACTGTTGTGTTGTCGCTCCCCCTGCCGTGCCGCAAGATCACTGGCCCGGCCCCATGCCTACCCCGCGTACCAGCGTCATCGCCTGCGCCACGTTCTGATTGAGCGGAACGTTGTTGGCCAGCGACTGCCGGACAAGGTCGATCTGCAGCCGGTTGGTCACCGACTGTCCATCACTGCCCAACACGATGCTCTGCCCGACGCTGCCGTTGCGGATCCACTGCTGGACCGCACCCACGCCCTCGATCTGCAGCTGCACCTTGGCCGTGTTGCCCTCCAGCTGGGCCAGCGCGCTGACGCCGCCCTGCTGCACGCTGGCCAGGTTCACCCCTTCGCCGGTGGGCGCAGGTGCGGTGCCATCACGTACGGTGAGCTGGGTGGCGTTGCTGGCCAGGTTGCCGTCACCGGCCACCTGGATGCTCTGACTCAGGCCAGCCACGTTCTGCAGGCCGCTGGAATCCACGCTGCGCCCGGGTGTCACCGGCAGCGGTGCATCGGCAGCGGTCACACTCACGCTCGGTGCGAAGCTGATCTTCGGTGTGCTGCCGCCGTGGCTGAAGTCCATGCCCAGCTTCAGCGCGCTCTGTGCGGACTGCCCGCCGGCGGTCTGCCATTGCGAGACCATGGTGACGCCGAACCACGCCACGGTGTTGCCACCGACCGTGTAGCGGCCCCGCATGAGGTTCAATTCCGGATCGGGGATCTCGCTCAATCCCTTGCCGGGCCGGCTCTCGTCGGCATGCGCCGGCGCGATGCCCAGCAGGGCAAGCAGCACGATGCCGGGCGTCCAGGTTGCGATGTTCATGGTGCCTCCTTAAAACAGATCGGCATGGGTGAATCCGAAATCGACCAGTTCCGCATCGGTGATCGGCCCCTGCCTGGCGTACAGCGAACGGGCACTCGGCCGTTCACCGGGCTGCAGCAGCACCGTGTTGCGATCGAAGTCACTGCCGATCACGACAAACACGGCGCGCGACGGCCACGCCTGGAGAAATTCGCTGACGGGAATGCTGCGGTTGCCCAGGATCGGGTCGGCGACATCCACCAGATCGCCGCGGACCTGTTTGAGGACCACGAAGTGGCGGAAGCCCCGCACATCCATCAACACCAGCCCGGGCACGCGCAGTGAGCGCAGGCGCTCTTCATTGACGCGGTAGCCGCGCCCACGCATGCCCATCGATTCGACGTAACGCTTGATGTCCAGCAGCGAGAAACCGCGCTGGTGGACCAGTTGTGGATCCGAGACCCCCATCATCCCTTCGATCACCGTGCTCTCATCGGCCTCCAGGTGGTAGGCGTAGCGCAGGATCGTGGCCAGGGCAGCTGCGCCACAGCTGTAATCGGTGTGTTGCCGTACGACATTGCGGAAGCGCCGTTCCTGCATGCTCTCCACGCGCTGGGTGAGGACCGCCCCGTTGGGCAGCACACCACTGAAGCCGACGTCGCCGGCACGCACGATGCCCATCGGCATCATCAGCACCGACAAGGCCCACACCAGCACCCACGTGCGCATACGACTGGACATGTAGTACTCCGGCTCAGGAAGGAGCCCCTGCCCCAAGGGGGAGAAGGGACAGGGGCTCCCGGGGAGCCCGGTCATTGGCGGATGACCGGGTTTGTTGCGCTCAACGCGTACTGCTTGCGAAAACGGACAGACTTACTGTTCCGGACCGCCGCCACCACCGCCGCCGGTGGAGGGCTGTGCAACCGCCAGGGCCAGACTGTTGGCCTGCAGGTTGCCGGTACCGGAGGCCACGTTCACCCCGATGTTGCCGGAGGCGCCGGAGAACGCACTGCCGGACAGGGCCGCGGTGTTGGTCGCATCCACGTTCACCCAACGGGTGGTGGAGACGGTGCCGCTCAGGCTCGCGTAGAGATCGGCCACGCCCAGTTCAACGAACTGGCTGGTGCCGCGCTCATCGGTATCGAACGCAATGCCGCCCACGCCCGGACGATTCGGGTTGGCGGTGGCATTCTGGATATCGCTATCCATGTCGATATGACCGGTTTCGCTGCCGCTCGGGTGATCCAGCGCGCCGCTCCAGGTATCCAGGTAGTAGTTGTCTTTCTGGTAGGCACTACCCGTGCCGCTGTAACGGCCCGCACCGACGGCCAACGTGGCACCGGCAACGCGACCACTCAGGTTCACGTCCACGGTGTCGGTCATCGACTGCAGGTAGCCGGCGTTGCTGACGGTGTTGCCGGAGGACACCTGGTTGGAACTGATGCTCGAGGTCGCATAGGCGCTGGTGGCGACCGAGGCGGCGAGCGCGTTCTTCTGCTCGTTGTTGTTGCCCGAGGCGACGTTGGCACCAATGTTGCCGGACGCGCCGCTGAAGGCATTGCCACCCAGGCCCGCGGCGTTGGTCACGCCGGAATTGAGGGTGGTGTTGCCACCGCCGAACTGGTTGACGAAGACTTCCGCATCGGCCATGCCGAAGCTGAAGGACGCATCGGCCGCGGACAGCGAGGCCGCATTGTCCTGGGCATTGTTGTCGCCGGCGGCGACGTTGAAGCCCAGGTTGCCAGAGGCATCGGCACCGACGTCGTCGGCGATCGAGGCGCTGTTGGTCACCAGGCTGTTGCCGGCCAGGTTGTTGGTGACCGACTGGCGGTTGTCGATGACGGCGATGGCGGCCGAGTCGATATCGATCGAGCCGGTGATTTCCGGATCACCCGAGAAGCTGATGTCCGAGCTCAGGCGCAGGTCTTTTTCGATGTTGACATCAACGCCGTGGTTGTTCTTTTCCTGGCGTTCGTCGGCCTGGATGTTGCTGGTCTTGTTGACGTTCTCGGTGACGTTGCGGTTGCTGGTCACGTCGCGGTTGCTGGTGACATTGGTATTGCTCGTCACGTTGTCGTTGATGGTGGTGTTGGTGGTGCTGTTGTTGTTGCGGGTGTTGTTCCAGGTCCGGTTCCAGGTGCGCGAATCGGTATCGGTGTTGGTGGTGGTATTGGTTTCGGTGTTCGTATCGGTGTTGGTGTTGGTGCGCGTTTCAGCCACGTTGTGCAGGTGGTTGATGTTCGCGCTCTGGTTCTGGTTGTCGCGGTCATTGCCCCAGCCATTGGCGCCGGCGGAGGCGGATGCAGCGGCGACGGCGATGGCCAGTACGGTCCGTTTCATGTTGGTGTTCATGGTGCCCTCTCTCTCATCACAGACAATCGGGTGGATGTGACTACTCACGGGGTGGACTGCACCGAAATGCTCAGTTGGTTTGCGGTGGCGTTGCCGGATCCCGCGATCTGATTGAGTTGCAGGACGCCGTCGAATCCCTGCAGCGCGGAGGCTTCGACCGCCACCCTGCGAGTTCCGGCCGACCGACCGCTGTTGACGGCCCCCTGCCCCCCTGCTGACGCGAGTGCGCCCGACCCGGCCAAAGCCGCGTCGTTCGTTTCGCGTATGCCCTGTTGCGCCAGCGTGGCGGTGACGACGTTGAGCGTCGCGTTGCCATTGCCGCTGGCCTGGTTGATCGATGCGACGCCGCTGGCGCCGTTCAGTGCCTGGCCGCCGAGCGTGGCGCTGGCGTCCATGGCGGTGTCGCTGAGGCTGAGATTGTTGGACTGCTGTTGGCGTGCATCCACCTGGATGTGGGCGTTGCGGCCATTGGCGATGCCCATCAGGTTGGCCTGCTGGTTGAGGTCACCGGCCGCCATGTTGACGGTGATGGCGCCGTCGGCACCGGCCAGCGCGCGGCCATCGATGCGGCTCTGGTTGAGGTAGGAAAGCATCGCGGCGTAGTCGTTGCCCTGCTGGGCGTGTGCAGCCCAGGGAGCCAGCAACAGGCTGCTCAGCAGTGCTGTGCGCAGGACGGCGTTCATTTGCCGGGCCCGCCCGCAGGCTGGCCGAGCGGGAACTGGGCGAGTGCGCCACGCACCTGGTCGCCAATGCCGCGGGTCGCGTTGCCGACGGCGCCCATGGGGCCGCCGATGGTGTTGCTGAACTGGCCGCTGGAGAGCATGCCGCTGTCGGTGACTTTGCCGAGCGTGCCGTTGACCGTATGGCCGGTGACGCGTTCGATGGTGGTGGCGTTGCGGGGAATGCCGGCGCCGGTGTTGGAACCGAGCGAGGCGTAATCGTCGTCGCTGAGTTCATCCATGCCCGTGGAGGTGCCGAGGGCGTGGCCGATTTCGCGGCGCGGTGAGGGGTCTGCGATGAGGGCCATGCCGGGGGGCGCAGGGCGGTACGCAGGCCGTGCGGAGACGTCACGCAGCAGGACGATTTCGCCGGATTGTGCTTTGACGCCCTGGCGTGCGCCGGAGGCGTTGGCGGCGGCCGGCACGATGAGTGCGGCGGCAAGCAGCCAGAGTGTGGTGTGTCGTGTGCGGTGTGCGGCAACGCTGTCCATGGCGACCTCCGATGACATGCGAGGGGTTGGAGCAGCATTCGTGCCAAGTTGCGGACGCCTGTATTTCCGGGGTTTTTGTGGGAGTCCGGTTAATGGCGCGCAACATTGCTGTTACAGCGGCGTTAGCGTTTGTGCGTATGAATAGGTTTGGCGAAGGACGGCGTTGCGCTGAGAGGCAAGCGTGGTGCGGGTGTATCACGGGTGTTACACCGGGTGATACAGGGGGTTACGGTGCGGATTCAGGGTGGATTCCTGGCGAGCGTAGCGCGTCACTATTCACTGGCGGAGGCGGCCGGCGCGTCGAGCGCTGGGCCACGCTACGCTTGCCGGCGAATGTCCCCCGGCGCCGGCCTGCGGCCGTCCCCTCCTCCTTGATTTCGCCCACAAGCGCCGCGCGGCCCATCGTGTCCAGCCACTGGCGCCTCACGGCAAGCACCGGTTTGCAGTACGCCTACCACCGCGGACCAGCCCCGAAGCGGCCGGTAGGCGCCTGGGCAAAATAAAGGAGGAGGCCGTCGCCGCCAGGCGGCGGCCGGGGGACATTTGCCGAGGGGCCTGCCGGTCGCTTCGGGGCGTAACGCTCGCGGCGACCCCAAGCGGAAAAAAAAGACCGGCTCTCGCCGGTCTGTGGGTGGTGCGTTGGTGCCTGCATCAGGACGTTCGTTCTTCGCCTTCATCCACGCCGAGGTTGGTGGATGGGTTGTCGTAGATCTCACGGTCGAGCAGACCGGTTTCCTTGGCGACGATCACCGGGACCAGCATCTGGCCGGTGACGTTGGTCATGGTGCGCATCATGTCCAGGATGCGGTCGATGGCGTAAAGGTAGCCGATGGTTTCCAGCGGAAGGTTGGCGGCGCTGAGGACGACGGTGGCCATGACCACGGCGGTGCCGGGGACGCCCGCGGTGCCGAAGCTGCCCAGGACCGAGGCGATCAGGACGACGATGTACTGCTCGGGGGTGAGCGGCACGCCGGTGTACTGGGCGATGAAGACGGCGCACAGGGCCGGATAGATCGCGCCGCAGCCGTCCATCTTGATGCTGGCGCCGAGGGGGACGGCGAAGGAAGCGTAGTCCTTGTTGACGCCGAGGTTGTGGGTGATCGAGCGCATCGCGGCGGGCATGGCGGCGAAGCTGGAGGAGCTGACGAAGGCGACCTGCATGCCGGGGGCGGCGCCGCGGAAGAACTTGAGCGGGTTCAGGCCGTGCATGAGCAGCAGGCTGCCGTAGACCACCACGATGTGCAGGGCGCAGGCGATGTACAGGGCGAGCACGAAGTTGCCGAGCGGCAGCAGTTTTTCGAAGCCGTAGCTGCCGACCAGGCCGGCGATCAGGCCGAAGGTGCCCAGCGGGGTGATCTCCAGCACGAAGCGGGTCACCTGGATCATGATCTCGCTCATCTGCCCGGTCAGCTTGCGTGCCTCGCTGACCTTGTCGCCGAGCTTGACCATGGCAAAACCGAGCAGGCCGGCGAAGAAGATCACCGGCAGGATCGAGCCGCGCCCGGCGGCCAGGACGGTTTCACCGGCGCTGTTGATGCGGGTGCCGATGCCGGTCAGCGCGTAGAACACGTTGGAGGGCACGACATCCATCAGCACCTTGATCACGCTGGGTACTTCGCGCGGGGTGTAGCCGTGGTCCATGCTCAGGCTGAGCGCGCCGCTGCCGGGCTGCATGACGGTGCCGACGCCAAGGCCCACGCACACCGCCAGGGCGGCGGTGATGATGAACCACAGGAAAGTGCGCCCGCCCAGCGCCGCCACGGACTTCTGACCGTGCAGCGAGGAGATGGCGTTGATCACGGCGAAGAACACCAGCGGCACCGCGATCATCTTGATCAGGGTGACGTAGAGATCGCCCAGCGGGCCGAACCAGGTTTCGGCCGCCGGCCCGAGCAGCCAGCCGGCCAGTGCGCCGAGGACGAAGCCGCCGAGGACCCGTTGCCAGAAGGGGATCCGCAACCAGGCAGAGACCAGCTTCATGCGCGTTCCAGAGGTAATTTGACAGCTAGGCACCTTAGCCCAAGCGGGGCCGTGGAACGAGGCGTACACGGAAAATCAGCGTGTCATCGGCGTGCCTTGCGGCGTTCTGCATAATGAACGCCCGTTTCACATGTGAGATGCATTCATCCATGTCCCGTTTCACGCCTCTGGTGGCCGCCGTCACCACCCTGCTGCTCGGCGCCTGCGCCACTACCGCTCCCTCCTCCAGCGCTACTGCCGGCGCGGTCCAGGTCGATGTGCCGGCCATTGCCCACCCCGCCGGGGAGACCCCGCAGTGGTGGTACCGCAGCGGTGCGGCGCGCGCGGCCAGCACCGGTGCGATGGACGGCAAGGCCAAAAACGTCATCCTGTTCCTGGGTGACGGCATGAGCCTGACCACGGTGGCCGCGGCGCGCATCTTCGAGGGGCAGCGCAACGGGCATCCGGGCGAGGAGAACCTGCTGTCCTGGGAGCGCTTCCCGGCCACGGCGTTCAGCAAGACCTACAACACCGATTCGCAGACGCCGGATTCGGCCGGCACGATGACGGCAATCACCACCGGCGTGAAGACCCACATGGGCGCAATCGGGGTCAGCGCGGGCACCCGCAATGACTGCGCCGACAGCCTGAACAAGGGGCTGCTGACGTGGTTGCAGCTGGCTGACAGCGCCGGCATGGCGACCGGCGTGGTCTCCACCGCGCGCCTGACCCATGCCACCCCGGCGGCGACCTACGCGCACTCGCCGGAGCGCAACTGGGAAAACGACACCGACGTGCCGGACGAGGCCAAGGCCGCCGGCTGCCGCGATATCGCCCAGCAGCTGTTGTCGACCGCGCGCTTCGGGCGCGGCCCGCTGGTCGCCCTCGGCGGTGGCCGCGGTGAGTTCACCACGGTGGAAGAGCGCGATCCGGAATACGACGACAAGGTCGGCCAGCGCCTGGACGGGCGCAGCCTGGTGACCGAGTGGCAGCAGGCGCACCCGCAGGGTGCCTATGTGTGGAACGCCAAGCAGCTGCAGGCCGCCGCGAACGCACCGGCGATCCTGGGCCTGTTCGAGCCGGACCACATGCGCTACGAAGCCGAGCGCAAGGAGGATCCGGCCGGTGAGCCGAGCCTTGCCGAACTGACCCAGGCGGCGATCGCCAACCTGTCGCGCCACCAGGAAGGCTATGTGCTGATGGTGGAAGGCGCGCGCATCGATCACGCCAACCACAGCGGCAATGCCTACCGGGCACTGACCGATACCGTGGCACTGTCCGATGCGGTGCGCGCCGCCGTCGAGGCGACCTCGGATCAGGACACCCTGATCATCGTCACCGCCGACCATTCGCATACGCTGAACTTCGTCGGCTACCCGGCACGTGGCAACCCGATCCTGGGCAAGGTCAAGGACAAGGGTGGCGAAGACGGCGCCGGCAAGCTGGACCTGGCCCGCGATGGCCTGGGCCTGCCCTACACCACGCTGACCTACGCCAACGGCCCGGGCTACACCGGTGCCACCAACCAGCAGCCGGTCGGCCCGAAGCGCTACCCGCACAACCCGAGCAGCTTCGATCCGAGCACCGGCCGGCCGGACCTGACCGCGGTGGATACCGAGCATCCCGATTACATGCAGGAAGCGCTGGTGCCCGCCAAGAGCGAATCGCATGGCGGTGAAGACGTCGGCATCTGGGCACGTGGCCCGGGCAGCAAGGCGGTGCGCGGCACGATGGAGCAGAACGCGATCTACCACATGATCGTGCAGGCCACGCCGCGCCTGCGCCTGCGCCTGTGCGAGGCCGGCACCTGCGACGCCAAGGGCGTGCCGGTCGAGCTGCCCAAGCCGACCGCGTTCGAGCGCCAGGCCGGCGATAGCAAGTAATGCGTGGGCTTCGTCACAGCGCAACGAACAGGGGCCGCCTCGCGCGGCCCCTGCTGCTGGCAGCCAGCCTGCTCGCCTCCGGCATGGCCTGGGGCGCCGGCACCGGGTGCACCGCCTTCACCGAGGAAGACGGCCTGCAGCCCTTGGCCGGGTGCCAGTGGCTCAACGGCCGACTTGCGTTTGAGACCAACGCGTTGGCGTCGTTGTCCTACGATCAGGACGGGCTGGCCGCGGTCCACGCCGGCGGCGGATTCCACTATGTCCGTGCCGATGGCCGGCAGTTGCCGGTGATCACCTTCGACAACGGCCCGGACTACGTCGTGGAAGGGTTGGTGCGCGGCCGCGTCGGCGCGCGCATCGGCTACTTCGATACCCAGCTGCGCCAGGCGTTCCCGGCCACCTTCGATTTCGGCTGGGCGTTCGATGACGGGGTGGCCCGCGTCTGCCAAGGCTGCCGACCAGGCACGCCGGACGATCATGGCCACATCGCGATGGTCGGTGGCACCTGGTATCGCATCGATCGGCAGGGGCGTCCTGCGATGGATGCCGGCACGCCATGACGGCCCTGCGTGGCAACGTTGCTGCGCAGCGCCGATACTGCCGGTCTGCCTGAGATCGCGCCCCCATGACAGCCCCGCTTCCCCATCCCCCGTCCGTCGCCCATCCCGTGCTGGTGGGCTTCAGCGGTGGGCTGGATTCCACCGTCCTGCTGCACTGGCTGGCCACCTCGCCGGCGCAGCGCACCGCGGGCCTGCGCGCCGTACATATCCATCATGGCCTGCAGGAGCAGGCCGATGCCTGGACCGTGCACTGCACGCAGGTGTGCGCGCGGTGGAATATTCCGCTGCGGGTGCTCCGTGTCCAGGTGCAACGCAACCAGGGGCAAGGGCCGGAAGCCGCCGCGCGGCATGCACGCCGTGAGGCATTCGCCTCGCAGCTGCTGCCCGGCGAACAGTTGGCGCTGGCCCACCATCGCGACGACCAGGCCGAAACCTTCCTGCTGCGGGCGCTGCGTGGCTCCGGGGTGGATGGATTGGCGTCCATGCAGGTCACCAGCGCATTTGGCGCCGGCACCGTGTGGCGACCGTTGCTGGAGGTTCCGCGCAGCACCCTGCGTGCGCATGCCCAGGCCGAGGGCCTGGACTGGATCGAAGACCCCAGCAACGCCAGTGACGATGCCGACCGCAATTTCCTGCGCCTGCAGGTACTGCCGCAGCTTCGTCAGCGCTGGGCGCAGGCCGATGCCGCCTTCGCGCGCAGCGCCGCGTTGTGCGCGCAGTCCCAGCATCTGCTCGACAGTGCCGACCGCGACGCACTGGAACGCTGCAGCGTCGGCCCCGGTGTGATCGACTGCGCGCGGCTGATGCGCCAGCCGGTGGAACGACGTGCACGCCTGCTGCGGCATTGGGTACGTGGCAGTGGCCTGCCGCCACTGCCTGCCGCCGGGGTCGAGGCGGTCGAACGCGAGCTGCTCCCGGCCGCGCACCATGCCGATGCGCAGTTTGCCTGGCAGGGTGCGCGCATCCGCCGTTGGCGCGGGCAGTTGCACTTGCTGTCGGCCAGCCTCGCACTGCCGGCCGACTGGAGCGTGCACTGGGATGGCCGCGCGCCGCTGGCCCTGCCCGATGGGGGCGCGCTGCGCCTGCTCGGCACGGACGCCGGGTTCGACAGCCCCGTGCAGATCCGCGCGCGCCGCGGCGGCGAGCGCATCCAGCTGCCCGGGCGCACACATTCCCATGCGCTCAAGGATCTGCTGCAACAGCAGGGCCTGCCGCCGTGGCAGCGCCGTCAGCTGCCGCTGCTGTTTGATGAAGACACGCTGCTGGCCGCGGGCGACCGCGTGATCGGTGCGGCCCTGCAGCCGTGGTTGCAGGCCCATCATGCGCAGTTGCAGTGGACCCCGGGCGCGGCGTGAATTGACCCCGCCGGGCCAGCAGCCCACACTTGGCGCATGGCAAAGAAGTCCCCCAATGAAACCTCCCCGGTCGCCCACTTCGAGCAGTCGCTGGAAGAACTGGAGCAACTGGTGGAGAAGATGGAAACCGGCGAAATGAGCCTGGAACAATCGCTCAGCGCCTACGAACGTGGCGTCGGGCTGTACCGCCAGTGCCAGCAGGCGCTGGGACAGGCCGAACTGCGCGTGCGCCTGCTCAGCGATCCGGCCCAGCCCGACACCGCCGTGCCGTTCGACCCGCCCAGCCATGACGGTTGAGGCCACGTTCGCGCGGTGGCGCGACCGTATCGAAAGCCAGCTCGACGCCAGCCTGCCTTCCCCGTCCGATGCCCCCCGAGGGCTGCATCAGGCGATGCGTTATGCGGTGCTCGGGGGCGGCAAGCGCATGCGGCCGCTGCTGGTCTATGCCGGCGGCCGGGTCTTCAGCGCCGACGAAAACGCACTGGATGCGCCTGCGATGGCGGTGGAGCTGATCCATGCGTATTCGCTGGTGCACGACGATCTGCCGGCGATGGACGATGACGCCTTGCGGCGCGGCCGCCCGACCACGCATATCGCCTTCGATGAAGCCACCGCGATCCTCGCCGGCGATGCCCTGCAGACGCGCGCTTTCAGCCTGATCGCCGACGCGGCGTTGCCAGCGCAGCTGCGCGTGGAGTGCCTGCAGACCCTGGCGCACGCCTCCGGCGCGGCCGGCATGTGCGGCGGCCAGGCCTTGGATATCGACGCCACTGGCCATCAGCAGCCGTTGCAGGCTCTGGAACGCATGCATGCGCTCAAGACCGGTGCGCTGATCCGCGCTGCGGTGCGCATGGGCGCGCTGTGCGGCCAAGCACCTGCCGCGGATATGGCGACGCTGGATACGGTGGCCTCGGCGCTGGGCCTGGCCTTCCAGGTGCGCGATGACATCCTCGATGTCGAGGCCAGTTCCGAACAGCTCGGCAAGACCGCCGGCAAGGACGAGGCGCAGGCCAAATCGACCTTCCCGGCGCTGCTGGGCATGGACGGTGCCAAGGCGCATCTGCGCACGTTGAGCGAGCAGATGTTCGACGGTCTGGCCGGCTATGGTGAGTCGGCCGATGCCCTGCGTGCGCTGGCCAAGCTGGCGGTTGAGCGGGATCACTGAGCGATCGCGGAGGCCGCCACGCATGGCGTGGCCCTACAACGCCAGGACACAAAAAGACGCCCGGGATTCCCGGGCGTTTTTCGTTCCAGCGCAGCGGATCGATTACTTGATCAGGCGCAGGGTGAACGGATAGCGATAGGCTTCACCGTTGTTGGCCTTGACCGCCGCCAGGATGCACAGCACCAGGTTGGCGATCCATACCAGGGTCAGCAGCAGGCCGCCGATCAACACGACCAGCAGGATGGTGGAGATGACGTAGGCGATCAAGACGGTGATCTGGAAGTTCAGCGCTTCCTTGGCCTGGTCGGTCACGAAGCCCTTCTGCGGGTCATCCTTGTTCACCAGCCAGATGATCAGCGCACCGATGAAGCCGGTGAAAATACCCAGCAGGTGGGCTACCAGCGACAGCGTACGCTGGTCGGCCGGTGCAGCGCCGGCCGGCGGCGGCGGCGGGGTGGTGACGTTATCGAAATCGCTCACGTGAAACTCCTTGTTCGAGGTAATGGGTAGTGCACGCGGCAGGCTCCCCGCCTGCCAGGGCAGCCTCCATAGAATACGTCAATCGTTACCAGCAACGGTCATTCGTCCTACAAGGATCGACCCGGTGTGCACGTGCGAGCGCGGGTCGATGTCGGTGCCCACCGCTTCGATGCTGGCGAACATGTCCTTGAGGTTGCCGGCGATGGTGATGCCGTCCACCGGGTAGCTGATCTCGCCGTTCTCCACGCGGAAGCCGCCGGCACCACGCGAGTAGTCGCCGGTGATGCTGTTGACGCCCTGTCCCATCAGTTCGGTGACCAGCAGGCCATTGCCCATCTGCCGGGCAATGGAGACCAGATCACCCGCGTTGGCGGTGACCTTGAGGTTGTGTACGCCACCGGCGTTGGCGGTGGTCGGCAGGCCGAGCTTGCGTGCCGAATAGCTGCCCAGGATGTAGCGCTCCAGCACGCCATCACGGATCAGCGCTGAATTGCGGGTGGCCACGCCATCGCCATCGAAGGCGGCCGAGCGCAGCCCACGGCGCAGCAGCGGCAGCTCTTCGATGCCGAACCAGTCCGGGAACAGGCGCGTGCCGACGCTGTCGAGCAGGAAGCTGGCACGGCGGTACAGCGCGCCACCGGAGACGGCGCCGAGCAGATGGCCGATCAGCGAGCGGGCCACCTCCGGCGAATAGAGCACCGGCATCTGCGCCGTGGTCATCGAGCGCGGCTCCAGCCGGGCCACGGTACGCGCGGCGGCACGGCGGCCGATCGACGCCGCATCGTCCAGGTCTTCGCGGGCCAGCGCGCTGCTGTACCAACCGTCGCGCTGCATGCCATCGCCCTGCCCGGCGATCAGCGCGCAGCCGATCGAATGGTGGCTGCTGCGCTCGCGGCCGATGAAGCCATGCGAGTTGGCGTACACCGACAGGCTCTGCGCGGTCGCCGCCGAGGCACCGTCGGAATTGCTGATGCGGGTGTCGGCCTCACGGCCGGCCGCTTCGCAGGCCAGGGCCAGATCCAGCGCCGCATCGGCGCTGAGTTCCCAGGGGTGCCAGCCGTCCAGATCCGGGAATTCACGGGCCATCAGCGCCGCCTCGGCCAGGCCGGCGGCCTCGTCGTCCTCGGTGTGGCGGGCGATCGCGCAGGCCTGGGCCACGGTCGACTCCAGGCTGCTCTCACGCAGGTCGGCGGTGCTGGCGCTGCCCTTGCGCTGGCCGACGTAGACGGTCACGGCGATGCCGCGGTCACGGGTGGACTCGACCGTTTCGACCTCGCCCAGGCGCACGTTCACATCCAGGCCGCGCTCATCGCTGCAGCTGACCTCGGCCTGGGTGGCGCCCAGGGCCTTGGCCCGCTCCAGCAGGCGCTGGGAGATGTCGGCCAGCTGCTCCAGGCGCTGCAGGCTGTCGTCGGCCGGGGAGACTTCAGGGGAGATCACGTTCAATGCTTTATCCTGTACAGGTGAGTGCCCGGCGCGACGCCGGCACAGTTTACGGATGTGGAAATAAGACGATGCGCGGACGCGACGAAGAAACCGGTGAATTCCTTGATATCAGCCGCAGCCAGAACCGCCGGGCTGCGCTGGACGTGCTGGCCCTGGGCGAAAAGCTGGTCTCGCTGACCCCGGCCCAGCTGGCGCGCCTGCCGGTGCCCGAAGATCTGCTGCCGCACATCGCCGAGGCCAAGCGCATCACCGCGCATATCGCCCACAAGCGCCAGCTGGCGTTCCTGGCCAAGCACATGCGCCGCGAAGACGACGCCGTGCTGGATGCGATCCGCGATGCGCTGGATGCCAACAGCGAGACCTCGCGCCGTGAAGTGGCGACCATGCACCGCGTGGAAGACTGGCGCGAGCGCCTGCTCAAGGACGGCGACAAGGCGCTGGGTGCGCTGCTGGACGAATACCCGCATGCCGACCGCCAGCAGCTGCGTACGCTGGTCCGCAACGCCCAGGCCGAAAAGGCCAAGAACAAGCCGCCGCGCGCCTACCGCGAGATCTTCCAGCTGCTGCGTGCGCTGCTGCTGCCGGCCGCGCTCGGCCTGGAAGGCGTGAACGCCGGCTCCGAAGACGCGCTGGACGACGCGGTCGACACCGACAGCGACAGCGACGAGAACGCCGAGGACTGAGTCCCGGCGCTCACGCGGCGGCGCCAGCACCCCGCTGGCGGCCGCGTGATCAGGCAGCGCAGGCGAATGCATCCCGGCTCAGGCCTGGGTGCCGCCCACGGTGATGCCATCGATCAGCAGGGACGGCTGGCCCACGCCGACCGGCACACTCTGGCCATCCTTGCCGCAGATGCCCACGCCCTCGTCCAGGGCCAGATCGTTGCCGATCATGCGCACTTTCTGCATGGTTTCCGGCCCGTTGCCGATCAGGGTGGCGCCCTTCACTGGCGCGGTGATTTTTCCGTCTTCGATCAGGTAGGCCTCGGTGGCCGAGAACACGTACTTGCCGCTGGTGATGTCGACCTGGCCGCCACCGAAGTTGACGGCGTACAGGCCACGCTTGACCGAGCGGATCATTTCTTCCGGATCGTGCTGGCCGGCGCGCATGTAGGTGTTGGTCATGCGCGGCATGGTCATGTGCGCGAATGATTCACGGCGGCCGTTGCCGGTCGGGGCCACGCCCATCAGGCGCGCATTGAGCGAATCCTGCATGTAGCCGACCAGGATGCCGTCTTCGATCAGTGTGGTGCACTGGGTCGGATGGCCCTCGTCATCGATGTTCAGCGAGCCGCGGCGCCCGTCCAGGGTGCCGTCGTCAACGATGGTCACGCCCGGCGCGGCCACGCGCTCGCCGATCCGGCCGGCGTAGACGCTGGTGCCCTTGCGGTTGAAGTCGCCTTCCAGGCCGTGGCCGACCGCTTCGTGCAGCAGCACGCCGGGCCAGCCCGGGCCCAGCACCACGGTCATTACCCCGGCCGGGGCCGGAACCGCCTCCAGGTTCACCAGCGCCTGGCGCAGCGCCTCGCGGGCAAAACCTTCCGGGCGCCCATCGGCGAACAGGTCTTCATAGCTGTAACGGCCCCCGCCACCGGAGTAGCCCGACTCGCGCCGGCCGTGCTGCTCGACGATCACCTGTACGTTCAAGCGCACCAGCGGGCGGATATCCGCGGCGAGCACGCCATCGCTGCGCGCGATCAGGACCGTATCCACGCCGCCGGAAAGGCTGACCATCACCTGCTGCACGCGCGGGTCGGCGGCGCGCAGGTAGCGGTCCAGCCGCTTGAGCATCTCCACCTTGGCCTCGTTGCCCATGCCATCGATGGGGTCCAGCGCCGGGTACAGCGCGCGGCCACTGCCACGCACCAGCGAGCGGGCCGACTGTGCCCCGCCCTCGCGGGAGATGGCGCGGGCCGAGTTGGCCGCGGCCAGCAGCGCGTCGCTGTGGATGTCATCGGAGTAGGCGAAGCCGGTCTTCTCGCCGGCGATGGCGCGTACGCCCACGCCCTGCTCGATCGAATGCGCCCCGTCCTTGACGATGCCGTCCTCCACGCTCCAGCTCTCGCGGCGCGCGTGCTGGAAATAGAGATCCCCGAAATCGATGCCCGGGCCCAACAGGGTGCCGAACGTGCGTTCCAGACCGTTCGCATCCAGCCCGGCGGGCAGCAGCAGACGGTCGGTGGCCAGCGAAAGTGCGTTGTTGTTCATGCTCTTTGATCTGTGGGCGCCGGGCGCAATCGCAACCCGGGCGCGGGAAAGGGGTCAGCGCGCCGGCGGTGCGGCCGGGGCCGGCTTGGGCGCTGCGTCGCGGTCGATCACATCGACCTTGGGTTCGGCCCAGGGGCCGGTCACGCGGTACGTCTTGGCGCCGATCTCGCCCAGCGGCTTGGACAGCACCGCGTTGGCCGCCGCACCGACCGCCGCCCCCACCGGCCCGCCGGCGACCGCGCCGACCACGGTCAGCAGGTTGCCGGCGCGCGGGTTGACGTCGATGGTCTGATCGAAGCGTTGCTGGCGCAGGTCGGTCTGGCCGCGGATGGTGATGTTCGCCGCCGGGCCTTCGATCAGCACCTTGTCGGTCGTGGCCATGCCATCGGCGAACGCCACGCGGCCCTCGACCTGGTTGAAGGCGAAGCCCTTGGAGAAGAAATCGCGGAAATCGAACATCAACCGGCGCGGCAGCTGGGTCACGCTGAGCAGGCCGAGCACGCGCCCGGCACCGGGTTCGAGTTCCAGCAACTGGCCGTTGCGGGCCTGCACATCGAGCTGGCCCTGCAGCGCACCGAGCTGGAAGTCGGATGGGCCGCCCTGCCAACCGGCCGACATGCTCAGCTGGCCCTGGCCGCCACGTAGCTGGCCGCCGTAATCGAGATTCTGCATCAGCCCGCCGAGGTCCTCGCTCTTGACCTGCACGTTGAACTGGCTGCGCGCGGCCTCGCCCATGCCCATCCAGCGGCCATTGACGTCGATCTCCTGCTTGGGCGCGCGGAACTGCAGCTGGTCCACGCTCAGGCCGTTGGCCATCGGCCGCGTGCGCAATACCGCCTGGCCGAGCTTGGCCTTGCCGAACTGGAGGTCATCGATATCCAGCGACAGCGGCGGGATTTTGGCTGGATTGGTGTCATTGGCACTGGCCTGGACCCGCGCCGGCAGGGCCACGTCCGGTGGCAGCAGGATCGGAGCGCCATCGCTGGGCGCCTTGACCGGCGTCGGCAGCGATTGCCAGTGCACCCGGCTGAGCTTGCCGACGATAGTGCCGCCCTCGGCATTGGGCACGCTCAGGCCGCCCGCCAGCGAGGGACCGGCCAGGCGCACGTCCACGCTGCTGCTGGTCGGCCGCAGTTGCAGCCGGGTCTGTGGGAACACGCCACCGGCAAGCAGCAGCTGGCCGACCTGCACGTCCACCTGCCGCAGCGGCATCGGGTCCTTGCCGTCGCCGCCGTCCGGCGAGCGGGCCAGGGCGATCCACTCCAACGCATCCAGCGAGCCGCTGCGCCCGTTCACCACCAGCCCGCTGGCCGGCGGATCGCGATCCACGCGGTCGCTGCCGAGGGTGACCTGCACGCCGGTCTGGTTGTCATGCGTGCGCGCGGCCAAGGCCAGGCGCTGGCCGAAGGCGACATCCACACGGCCGCTGCCCATCGGCAGCTGTGCGGTGACGTCCGTCGCCAACGGCGTGGCGGCGGGCTTGTCCAGCGGCGCAGGCAGTTCCAGGGTGGTGCCGACCAGATCCGAATGCAGCTTGAGCACGGTGGGCGGCTCGACCTTGCTGCCGGCCGCGACCTTGGGCAGGGTCACCCCGATGGTCCAGCGTGAGGTGCCCTGGATGTAAGGTTTGAGCCAGTTCAATTCGGGCGCCCGGTCCAACAGCGCGCCGGCTTCCAGCGAGGCGGTCAGCTCGGATTCGAAGGCCTGTTGCGGATCCCGCACGAACTCCCCGGCGCGCAGGCTGAGCAGCCCGTCCTGGCCCTGGTGGCGCACGGCCAGGTGCTCCGCATCGAAGCCGCCGTGGCCATAGCGTGCCGTGCCGCGCATGTTCTCGAAGACCAGGTCGAAACGCTTCTCGGTGAGGGTCGCGCCATTGAGATCGACCGTGCCCTGCAGGTGACCGCCGCCGTCGTCGTGATGCAGTGGCTGCAGCAGGTCAAAGGTGACCGCGGCCGGCCCCTTCGCAGTGAGATTGTCCAGCGTCTCGCCATAGGTGGCCTGCAACGGACTCTGCTTGAGCATGGCCAGCAGTGCACCGGCATCGCTGCGGCTGGTGGCCTTGACGTACAGATCGGTCTCGCCGAAATCGGGAATGCCGGCATCGAAGTGGTCCACCGCCACCCCGGCCAGGTCGCCCTTGCCATGCAGTTCGAAGCCCGGGCCGATGAAGGCGATATCGGCATCGACCTTGTTCATCGCCGGCCAGTCGTGCTGGAAGCGGATGCTGCCGGCGTCGATGTGGCCGGTCGCCTCGAAGCGGCCGTTGTTCTTGTCGAACGGCCAGTCTTCCAGATCGCCGGTCACCAGGCCCACGCCGCCACGCACCTGGCCGGAGACCAGGGCGGCATCCAGCCAATCGGTGGCGGTCTTGCTCATCTTGGAATGGATCCAGAAACGCTTGGCCGCCGTCATCGGCACATCGTCGATCCTGGCCGCCAGTTCCAGCCAGGGGCGCGTGCCGTTGTTCTGGAACCAGATGCCGCCGCGCACATCGGCGGCGTAATCGGTGCCCTGCACGCGCAGCGCCGGGGTGCCGATCCGCCAGCCGCCGGCCTCGTCGCGCCAGCCCACCAACCGGCCGGCCAGGCGCACGTCGTGGCGCTCGCCAAAGCCGCTCGGCCAATCGAAATGCATCACCTGCTGCGGCTGCAGATCCAGGGTGAAGCCATCGGCATCGCCGTTGAAGCGCCCGCCCACACCGCTGAGCCCGGGCGAATGCCCGACCGCCGCGAAGCGGATGTCTTCCAGATCCCCGTCGACCGACAGCGGGCCGCCCTGCTCGCCTGCCACCCGTACGCGGGTCATGCGCACCTGCGGTGCGGCCTCGTGCAGCCACTCGCGCAGGCCGGGATCGATCCGGTCGGTCAGCGCGAGCCCCCGCAACAGCGCGGTGGCATCGATGTTGTCGCCGGCCAGCGCGAAGTGCTGCCCGCCGGCCAGCAGCAGCCCATCCAGTTGCTGGGTGCTGCCTTCCATGCCGATCCGCAACCGCGGCGCATCGGCGCGCCAGCCACCCTGCACCCAGCGCCAGCGTGCGCGCAGTTCCAGCGTGTCCAACGCGAGCTGCGGGTGGGTGCCGTCCGCCAGCTTCACGCCGCGCACCTGTACGTTCTGAAGGTCCGCATCGGTGGTGACCATCACCACCCGGTGATCGCGCAGGTCCACCCACGCATTGAACTCACCGGTACCCTGCTGCAGGCCGATGCCGCCGAACTGCAGCAGCGAGGACCACGCCCGGAAGTCGGCCGGGTCGGCCGAGAACCAGGCCTGACCATCGCCGCGCTTGCGCTCGAATTCCAGCACCGCCGTCAGCGGCTGTGCGGACGGGTCGGCCCACGCACGCGCCCCAACCCGCAGGCGCTGGCCGTTGACGCGCAGGCGCAGGTCGATCCGCGGCAGCACGGCGCTTATGCCCAGCGAGGGCGCGTCCACCTTCAAGCGGCCACCGATCACCTGCAGCTCGCCGAGGCGACGCAGTGTCTCCAGTGGATCGCCTGCACCGGACTGCGGCAGGCCCTGCACCGACCAGCGGCCGTCGTCGGCACGCTGCAGCACCAGCGCCAGGCCGCGCAGGCGCAGCTCGGTCAGCGAGTGGCCCGGCAGCAGGCCGGCATACATCGAGACCAGCACCTCGGCCTCGCCGATGCGCAGGCCCTGCCCTTCACCGATGCGCAGCCCTGTGAGCTGCAGCAGCGGGCCGCGCCGGGTCCAGGCGGTATCCAGCGCATCGAAGCGCACCGGTTGGCCCGCGCGCGCACTCAACCACGCCGCCACCTTGTCCGGGTGACGCTCGGCCAAGGGCAACAGCTGGCTGGCAGTGCCGACCAGCAGCGCCACGCCCACGAGCAGGACCGCCACCGCATACACAGCATGGCGGCGGATCCGGCGCAGGCGCAGGCGCAGCGGTGTGCTCATCGGAACGTGGGAATGCCGGACCGGCCGCGGTCAGAGCAGCACGACATCGAACTGCTCCTGCAGGTACTGCTCGTCCGCCTGGAAGCGGATGCTCTTGCCCAGGAACTCCTCCAGTTCGGCCACCGCCGAGGATTCCTCGTCGGTGATGCGTGCGACCACCTTCGAGGAAGCGATCACCAGCAGGCGCGCCGCATCGAACTGACGCACCGCCCGGGTGATCTCGCGGAAGATCTCGTAAGTGACCGTTTCGGCGGTCTTGATCGAGCCCCGCCCACTGCACTCCGGGCACGGCTCGGACAGTTGCCGCTCCAGGCTTTCCACGGTGCGCTTGCGGGTCATCTCGACCAGGCCCAGCGGCGAGAAATCGTAGACGGTGGTCTTGGCATGGTCGCGGGCCAGCGCCTTCTCCAGGGTGCGCAGCACCTGGCGGCGATGCTCGGCATCGTCCATATCGATGAAGTCGATGATGATGATGCCGCCCAGGTTGCGCAGCCTCAGTTGCCGCGCCACCGCCTGCGCGGCCTCCAGATTGGTGCGGAACACGGTCTCTTCGAGGTTGCGCTGGCCCAGGAACGAACCGGTGTTCACGTCGATGGTCGTCATCGCCTCGGTCTGGTCGATCACCAGATAGCCACCGGACTTCAGCGGGACCTGCTTGTCCAGCGCCCGGCCGATTTCATCCTCGACCCCGAACATGTCGAAGATCGGGCGATCACCGCTGTACAGCTCCAGTTTCTCGGCCAGCACCGGCATGTACTTGGCCACGAAGGCCTGCAGCTGGTTGAAGGTCTCCTTGGAATCGACCTTGACCTTGTCCACGTCCTTGCGGATCAGATCGCGCACCGAGCGCAGCGGCAGGCTCAGGTCTTCATAGATCACGCTGAGCGGCGCGGCATCGCGGCCACGGCGCTCCACCACGTTCCAGACCCGCGACAGGTAGGCCACGTCTTCGGCGATCGCCTCGGCCGGCTGGCCTTCGGCATTGGTGCGCACGATGTAGCCGTAGCCGCCGTGCTGGGCCGACAGTTCGGTCACCAGGCTCTTCAGGCGGGCCCGCTCGGCCTCGTCCTCGATCCGGGCCGACACGCCCACCACCTTGGACTGCGGCAGCAGCACCATGTAACGCGAGGGAATGCTGATCTGGGTGGTCAGGCGGGCACCCTTGGTCCCGATCGGGTCCTTGACCACCTGCACCACGATGTCCTGGCCGTCGCGCAGCAGTTCGACGATCGGCACCGAGGACGGCGGCGGCAACGTGGTGCCTTCGGTATCCGGGCTGGCCACCGGGGCCGGGCGGATCACATCGTTGGCGTGCAGGAACGCGGCGCGCTCCAGCCCGACCTCGACGAAGGCCGCCTGCATGCCCGGCATCACCCGCTGCACCTTGCCCTTGTAGATGTTGCCGACCACGCCGCGGCGCCAGCCACGTTCGATGTGCAGTTCCTGCAGCATGCCGTTCTCGATGACGGCGACGCGGGTTTCCCGCGGAGTGACATTGACCAGGATTTCTTCAGACATGGGCGACTCCCTTCAGTTCGAACGTCTGCAGCAACTGCTCGGTCTGTTGCAGGGGCAAACCCATCACACCCGAATAGCTTCCCGCCAGATGGCGGATATATCGTTCGGCGCCACCCTGGATCGCATAGGCACCAGCTTTGTCCATCGGCTCGCCACTGGCCACGTAGGCTGCGATCCGATCCTCCTCGATCGCCGCGAACGTCACCTCCGAGACCACCAGCACGCCCTGTTCCCGGCCGGCAGCGACCAGTGCCACGGCGGTCATCACCTGGTGGGTGCGCCCGGCCAACGCGCGCAGCATCGCGCAGGCGTCAGCAGCATCGGCCGGTTTACCGAACACGCGCCCGTCGAGCACGACCTCGGTGTCCGAGCCCAGCACCACCGCCTCGGGGTCATGCGCGACAAGCGCCAACCCGGCGCGCGCCTTGTCGGCGGCGACCCGCTGCACGTAATCGGCGGCGGACTCGTCGGGCGCGCGGACTTCGGGCACGTGAAGCTCAAGCGCCTGGAACGGTCGTTCCAGGCGCGCAAGCAGTTCGTTTCGTCGGGGGGATCGAGAGGCAAGATAAAGCATCGAGGAAGCATAACCTGAGCCTACTGTCTGAATCGCGAGCAACACGCTTGAATCGTGATCAACCCCCTCAAACCTCACGACGCGTTCATCGCCCCGACACCAACCTCAACGTCTTCACAAGGAGATGTACATGCGCCGCCCGTCCCTGTCCCCGTTGCTGCTCGCCCTGTCCCTTGCCCTGGGAGCTTCGATGACCGCCCACGCCCAGTCCCAGCCCACCATCGCCGTGCCGGCCGACGGCACCCTGCTCAACATCTCGGCCAATGCCGAGGCCAGGCGCGTGCCGGACGTGGCCACGCTCTCGGCCGGCGTGGTGACCCAGGCCGTGGACGGCAACACCGCCATGCGCCAGAACGCCGAGCAGATGACCAAGGTGCTCGCCGCGATCAAGGCCGCCGGCATCGCCGAGCGTGATGTGCAGACCAGCGGCGTCAACCTGAGCCCGCAGTATCGCTATGCCGACAACGAGGCACCGAAGATCACCGGGTACCAGGCCAGCAACACGGTGAGCCTGAAAGTGCGCGACATCGCCAAGCTCGGCAAAGTACTCGACGCACTGGCCGCCCAGGGCGCCAACCAGATCAACGGCCCGCAGTTCGAGATCGACCAGCCCGAACCGGTCTATGACGAGGCCCGCCTGGCCGCGCTGAAGAAAGCCCAGGCCCGTGCGGAGACCTACGCCAAGTCGCTGGGCCTGCGCGTGCGCCGGATCGTGAGCATCTCCGAGAGCGGCGGCGGCAACTTCCGCCCGGTGATGATGCGTGCGGCGGCGGCGCCGATGGCGGCCGACGTGTCCACCCCGGTCTCGCCGGGCGAATCGACCGTGTCGGTCAACCTGGACGTGGTGTTCGACCTGGGCCGGTAACACGTCAGAAGAGAGCGGACCAACGGTCCGCTCCTGCCTGGCATGACGGCGCCTGCGGGCGCCGTCATGCTGTCTGCGGCTGGATCCTGACTGCCAGCCAACTCGCCACCCTGCCCCTGACTTCCGGCCCGTGCCGGGCTCGGGTATTGCTGTCAGTGCGCGGCCCCGCCTGACCCCACGCGCCGCGCAGGCACGTTGATGTTCCCGCACATCTGGCAAGGAGAGTGGAGCATGGTCCGTACCCCGTCCCCGGTTGTCCCGCTGCCCATCGAAGCGTCCCGCGTGCTCGGGTGGAGCACCGCCATCGCGGTCCATGCGCTGGCCCTGATGCTGTTGTTGATTCCTGCCGCACAGCCGCTGATCACGGCCCCGCGCGAGCGCATGCGGGTGAGCTGGGTGCTGCCTCCGCCGCCGCAGCCGGAGATCATCCGTCACCCTCCAGCGGACCCGCAGCGGCTCCCCCCGACCGTGCCGGTGCCCACGCAACGCGCGCCGGCACCGCTGCCGACACCCACCGCCACCCTTGACGAGGCGCCCGCGGTGGCACCGATGCCCGCCAGCGAGACCGCCGCACCGGCGCTGGAACCGGCCCCCGCCGCGCCCTCGCCCGCCGCCGGAGCCCAACTGCAGTACCGCAGCGCGCCACCCCCGCCCTATCCCGTCGCGGCGATCCGCCTTGGCCAGGAGGGGACGGTCCTGCTGCGCATCCGGGTGGGCACCGATGGCAACCCGGTCGCGGTCAGCATCGAAAAGAGCAGCGGCTCTCGTGCTCTGGACCAGGCAGCGCGCCAGCAGGTAATGCGTCATTGGCGCTTCGTGCCCGCGACCGTCAATGGGCAGGTGGTCCAAGCCGATGGCCTGGTGCCGGTGGAGTTTTCGTTGCCGCACTGATGGGCTGGGAGGGCCCCGTCGGGGCTCTCCCCATTCACACAAGGCCCTCACACGATCTTTCGCGAATTAAGCAATTTTTCACACTTGCGTCACCTGCCGGAAACCTAGATTGGCGCCGTCGCCAGTGATTTCGATGACGACCCTCACACATGTAGGTTTTCCCAGTCAGGAGAGAAGCTGTGAAACACCCGATCCAACGCCGCGACGACAGCCGCCGCAATACCCTGGCCCATTCCATTTCCACGATCCTGACCAGCGGCGCGCTGCTGCTGGTGGGCACCATGGCGTCGTCCTCCGCGTTCGCGCAGGAGCAGGCGACCAACCTTGACCGGATCACGGTGACCGGCTCGAACATCCCCCGCACCAATACCGAGACTCCCTCCCCCGTCCAGGTGGTCACCCGCCAGGAGATTGACCGCACCGGCAAGACCACGGTCGCCGAGTACCTGCAGACCCTGACCGCGGATGGGTCCGGCTCCATTCCCAAGACCTTCGGCAACGGCTTTGCCGGCGGTGGCGCGGGCATCTCGCTGCGCGGCCTGGGCGCCGGCTCCACGCTGGTGCTGTTGAACGGCCGCCGCATGGCGACCTACGGCCTGGCCGATGACGGCCAGAAAGTCTTCACCGATCTGAGCACGATTCCGCTGGATGCGGTCGAGCGCATCGAAGTCCTCAAGGACGGCGCTTCTGCGATCTACGGTTCCGATGCCATCGCCGGCGTGGTCAACATCATCCTGCGCAGCGACTTCAACGGCGCCATCCTGCGCGCCTCCTACGGCCTGTCCGGTGACAGCGACGGCGATGCCAAGAAGGCCACCCTGACCGCCGGTACCGGCGACCTGGCCACCGATGGCTGGAATGCGTTCTTCAGTCTGGACGTGGGCAAGACCGACGCAATCAAGATCAGCGACCGCAAGAACCGCAAGTGGATCGGCACCGGCGATATCCGCCCGTGGGGCTACGGCAACAACGCCCAGTTCCTGGGTGGCGCCGCGTTGTCCGGCGGTACCCGTGGCGGTGTGGGTCCGACCGGTTCGGTCTTCGATGATCGCGCCGTGACCGCTGACAATCCGGCCTTCCTCGTTGCGCTCCCAGGCTGTGCGGGCCTTACCACCATTCCTGGCCAGAACGACGTCACCGCACAGCAGCAGGGCTGCCTGTGGGATCCGAACCAGCTGTACCGTGACCTGACCCCGGAAGAGAAGTACGTCAACGTGTTCGGTCGCGCCAGCTTCGCCTTCGGCGAGGGCGGTGAGATCTACACCGAAATCGGCTACTCCAAGAAGGAAACCACCTTCAGCAACACGCCCTCCGGCGTGTCCGGCGGCTGGGGCTATCCCGGCGGCCCGGTCAACGCCAACAGCGGCGATGGCGCCACCGTGCTCGGCCCTACCCATCCGGACAATCCCATTCCCGGCCAGGCCTCGCGCCTGCGCTACTCGGCCTGGGATGTCGGCCCGCGCGTGACGGAGAACACCAACGAGTTCAACCGCTTCCTGGTGGGCGTGAAGGGCAACTGGGGTGAGTGGAGCTACGACACCGCCTACCTGCATTCGGGGACGGATCTGGTCAACAAGCGCACCGGCTTCCTGCGCTACAGTGCCGTGCAGTGCGCGCTTGGGAACCCGGCCTGCCCAGGCGGGGTGTGGCGCATCGGCGACAACGCCGGGCTCAATTCGCAGGCGCTGTATGACTACATTTCGCCTGACATCAGCGCACGCGCCAAGTCCAGCCTGGACATGTTCGACTTCACCGTGTCGCGCAGCCTGATGGACCTCAAAGGCGGCCCGCTTGGCCTGGCGCTGGGTACCGAATGGCGCAAGACCAGCAACAGCTTGACCCCGCAGACCTATACCGACCAGGGCGACATCATCGGCCTGGGTTACTCGGCCTATGACGGCACGCAGAACGTTTACGCCGGTTACGTCGAACTGTCCGCCCCGGTGCTGGAGCAGTTGGAACTGTCCGGCGCGGTGCGCTATGACAAGTATGAAAGCGGCGAGGGCAAGGCGACGCCGAAGGTCGGCATCAAGTGGACCCCGGCCGACTGGATCGCGGTCCGCGGCAGCTATGCCGAAGGCTTCCGCGCGCCGAATCCGGCCGAGAACGGCGACGGTGGCCTGGCCGCGTTCTCCAACGCTGCCGATCCCGTGCGCTGCCCCGGCGGCAACCCGGCCCCGGGCGCGACCGATGACGATTGCGGCGCACTGCCGGTCGCCATCATCACCCGCCCGAACCAGGACCTGAAGCCGGAGGAATCCAAGAGTTATTCAGTCGGCCTGGTGCTGCAGCCGACCTCAAGCACCTCGATGACGGTCGACGCGTGGCAGATCAAGCGCACCAACGAAATCGCCCAGGGCAGTACTGCCGAAGCGATTGCCGCAGGCAACGTGCTGCGTGACAACAACCTGCTCAATGGTGTTCCCGGCACCGGCAGCATCCTGGCGGTCAATACGCAGTACATCAACGCTGCATCGACCCGCGTCCGCGGTATCGATACCGACATCCGCCAGACCTTCGACATCGGTCCGGGCCAGCTGGAGATGGACCTGCAGTGGAGCCATGTGCTCAAGTTCGAGCGTACCGATGCCGACGTGACCGTCGACTATGCCGGCACGCACGGCAACTGCGACGTCACCAACTGCATCGGCACCCCGAAGGATCGCATCAACTTCGGCACCACCTGGAAGCAGGGCCCGTGGAGCGTCAGCGGCGTGGCCAACTACATCTCCAAGATGGAGAACACCGACTTCCGCGGTCCGGACGGCTCGTATCAGTTCGCCTATGCCGACGGCACCGATGTTACCAAGATCTCTTCGTTCACCACCTTCGACCTGTCCGGTCGCTGGAACATCACCGAGGCCTTCGAGTTGAACGCATCGGTGCAGAACCTGTTCGACCGCATCGCTCCGCTGGATCCGACCACCTACGGTGGCGTGAACTACAACCCGCTGCACTTCAGCGGCGCGATCGGCCGTTACTTCACCGTCGGTGCCAAGTACACCTTCGAATGAGGTAAGCGCACTTGGGGAACAAGGAGCCCGGGCATTGCCCGGGCTTTTTGTTTGGATCGCGGCACGCGGGTAAATCGCGGACAAGAAAAAGCCCCGCATCGCTGCGAGGCTTTTCTTCAAATCTTGGCGCCCGAAGTTGGACTCGAACCAACGACCCCCTGATTAACAGTCAAGTGCTCTAACCGGCTGAGCTATTCGGGCGGGGTGCGCATTGTAGCCCGTTTTTCGCGAGATGTAACCCGTCTGGCGACAACTATTTCACGCGCGGTGATACGGATGGTTGGCCAGCATCGCCGCGGCGCGGTACAGCTGCTCGGCCACTACCAGGCGCACCAGCATGTGCGGCAGCGTCAGCGGGCCGATCGACCATTTCTCATCAGCCATTGCCGACACTTCCGCCGAATGCCCCTCCGGCCCGCCGATCAGGAAGGCCAGGTCCCTGCCCTGGCCGCGCCAATGCTCCAGGCGCTGCGCCAGCTGCTCGGAACTGAGCGGGCGTCCCGGTACATCAAGCGCGACCACATAGGCATTTTTTGGCAACGCGGCGATCACCCGCTTGCCTTCGTCATCGGTCGCGCGGCGCGCATCGCGGCCCTTGCCGCGCAGGCCGGGTTCGATCTCGACCAGCTCGAACGGCAACCAGTGCGAGAGCCGCTTCTGGTACTCGGCAAAGCCCTGCGCCACCCAGGATGGGGCGCGCTCGCCGGTGGCGATCAGCTTGGCTTTCATGTCTGTCCTCCGCAGCCACCACAGGCGGCGCCGCAAAAGACAACGGCGCCATCGGCGCCGTTGTCGTGACCGGGCACGCTGCGATCAGCGCGCGTCGTAGTCGTCGTCCGCATCGTCGAGCAGTTCGATCGGCGGCTGGTCGCCCACGGTCCACAGCCGCTCGAGCGCGTAGAACTCACGCACGCGCGGCAGCATCACGTGAACGATCACATCGCCCAGGTCGACCAGCACCCACTCGGCTTCGCGCTCGCCTTCCACACCCAGCGGCATCACGCCCAGCTTCTTGGCGAACTTCACCACTTCGTCGGCGATCGACTTGACGTGACGGCTGGAGGTGCCCGAGGCGATCACCATGTAATCGGCGACGCTGGAGCGGCCGATGACGTCGATCTCAACGAGATCCTTGGCCTTCAGTTCTTCGGTGGCCCCGCGCACGCACTCGAGCAGCTGCAGAACGGAGGGCGCCGGATTGGGCAGTTGGACCTTGATGGTCTGGGGCTGGGCTTGGTTGCTCAAAGCGGGTCAACTCGATAAATGTGGGGCCGATTATACGGGGCGGCGGGCCCGCGCGTATTCACGACGGTGTCGCGCCGTACAGGCGGTGGTCGATGATGTAGCCCGCCACCGCCTCAGGCAGCAGTTGCCGCCAGGGCCCGGCGGCGGCGATCTGCGCGCGCACCGCGGTGGCCGATTCCTCGCGCAACGGCGCCTGCAAGCGCATCAGGCGCCCGGCCGGCGCGCTGAACAGCTCACGCTCGTGGCTGGCCCAGCGCCCTTCCAGGGCCTGCGCCAGCACCGGGTCGCAGGCGGCGGCCAGGGGACTGCCGGGGCGGTCGGCGACGATGAAATGGGCCAGCTCGAACAGCGCTTCCCATTCGTGCCAGCTGGGCAGGGCCAACAGGCTGTCGGCACCGACCAGCCAGGCGATCGGCTGGCGCGGGCCCAGCTCGGCGCGCAGCTCGCGCAGCGTATCGACGGTGTAGGACGGCACACCGGGCTGGCGCTCGGCCCGGTCCAGCTCGCGCCGGTCCAGCAGCAGGCCGGGCTCATCGCCGATGGCCAGGGCCAGCATGGCCAGGCGCTGTGCGGCATCAGCGCCGGGGGCGGCACGGTGCGGTGGATCGGCGGCCGGCAGCAGGCGTACGGCTACCTGCAGCTGGTCGCGGGCGGCGCGGGCAATGGCCAGATGGCCCAGATGGACGGGATCGAAGGTCCCGCCGTAATAGATGCGCAGCCCCATGGGCTCAGGCCCGGGCGAGCAGGCGCACAGCGCGGGCTTCGGAGACGGCGATCAGCAGCCGCTCCAGCGCCAGCCAGGCGTCGCCATCGGCGCGCCCCTTGGCGATGCGGTCCACCAGCCCGGCTTCGGCCACGAAGCGCTCCCAGCGATTGACCTCGGGATGGCGCTGCAGCGCGCGCTTGAACGGCGCCTGCCGCGATTCCCAGATGCCGCGGCTCTTCATTTCCGCAGCCAGGTTGCCACCGCGCGCCTGCACCCGCGCCAGACCGGCGGTGGAGAGCAACTCGCGGATCACGATCGGCGTCAGCGCCGCCACCGCTTCACCTTCGGCACGCAGGCCGGCGATCATGCGCAGCACGGCCGCAGGCTGACCCGAGAAGGTCGCCTCGACCAGACGGAACACGTCATAACGGGCGGCATCGGCCACCAGCGATTCCATCGTGTCCACATCCAGGGTCTGGCCATCGGCCAGCAGCGCCAGCTTGTCGATTTCCTGGGCGGCGGCGAGCAGGTTGCCTTCCACCCGTTCGGCCAGGCGCTGCACCGCCTGCGGGTCGGCGCGCAGGCCCTTGCCACGCAGCCGGCGCTCGATCCACTCGGTGAGTTCATGCGGCTTGATCGCCCAGGCCACCGAGATCACCCCGGCGCGGCCAACGGCATCGGCCCACTTGGTCTGGTGGGCCTTGCTCCATTCATTGCAGGTGATCAGCAGGATCACGTCCGGCGCCGGGTTGGCACAGAACTGGCTGATCACTTCGGCGCCTTCCTTGCCCGGCTTGCCACTGGGCAGGCGCAGTTCCATCAGGCGACGTGCACTGAACAGACTGGGCGCGTTGAAACTGGCATCGAGCTGGTGCCAATCGAAGTCACGGCCATCGGCATCGAAGACTTCGCGCTCGTTGACGCCCTCGGCGCGTGCGCGCGCCCGCACCGCATCGGCCGCTTCCAGCACACGCAGCGTTTCCGGACCGGCGATCAGGTAGACCGGGGCCAACGGCTGGCTGGCCGGTTGGCTGGCAAGCTGTTCGGGGCGCAGTTCCATCCGGGCAGGCCGATCCGCAGGCGGACCGGATTCAGTGTCCCTGCGGGACGTCGGCGGGTACCGCCGGTGCCGGGGTCGGGGTGGTAGTGGGCGTCACGGCCGGAGTCGTGCCGGACTTGGCCGGGGCACGGCCATGCTCCAGTTCCGCGCGGACCACGCTGTCGATACGCCGCATGATCGAGGCGGACATCTCACGGCGCAGTTCGTCGGCGAGGATTTCGCGTTCGGTGGTGGTACCGGTGGCGTCGGTCGGCGGCGACACGTAGTCGCGTGAGAGTTCGATCACCTGCTGCGGCACCAGCTCGCTGCCGTCTTCGCGGCGGAAGATGAAGATCACCGCATAGCGCAGGCTGTACTCCTGGGCACGGCCCTGGGCATCGATCGCGATCGGCAGATCGCCCCAGCGCTCGGACAATACCTGCAGCTGCGAGGCCGGGCCGGTGCTGTCCGGATCCGCCAACTGCGCACCGGAGGCCTGCAGGCCACGGCGGAGCAACTTGACCAGCTCACTGTAAGGCGCGGTGGAGACCACCTGCACCGCGGCCGTATCGGCCGGCAGCATCAACTTGTTGCGCAGATGGAAGCCGCACCCGGCAAGGGTTGCGGTCAGGACAAGGGCAAGCAGGAATCGGGTCATGGATACAGTCTGTAGGAGCGCGGCGGTCGCGGCAACAAGCAGTGATCCTGCCGGATGCCGCGTGAACAGGACTTGATACCGGACGGTCTGCAGGATCTGCCTGCAACCGGCCCTTGGAGATCGGTACCACCGGAGGCGCAGGCCCCCGGTGGCACGACGGGATCAGCCCTGCGGGGCCGCCACGATGTTCACGATCTTGCCCGGCACGATGATGATCTTGCGCACGGTCAGCCCTTCCAGGAACTTGGCCGCATTCGGCTCGGCCAGGCCCAGTGCTTCGATCTGATCACGCGGCGCATCGGCAGCGACGTCGATGGTGCCGCGCAGTTTGCCGTTGACCTGCACCGCCAGGGTCACCGCATCGCGCACCAGCGCCGCCGGATCGGCGTCCGGGAACGCCTGGTCTTCCAGCAGTTCCTCGGCGTGGCCCAGCACCTGCCACAGCGCATGGCTGGCATGCGGCGTGATCGGGTTGAGCAGCAGCACGGTGGCGCGCAGTGCTTCCTGGCGCACCGCACGGCCCTGCTCGCTGACGTCATCGAACTTGGCCAGCGCGTTCATCAACTCCATCACCGCGGCGATCGCGGTGTTGAAGCTGTGGCGGCGGCCGTAGTCGTCGCCGACCTTGCCGATGGTTTCATGGGTCTTGCGGCGCAGCGCCTTCTGCTCGGCATTCAGCGCGGCCACGTCCAGCGCCGGGGCGGCGCCATCAGCGGCATGCTTCTGCACCTGGGCCCACAAGCGGCGCAGGAAACGGGCCATGCCATCCACGCCGGCTTCGTTCCACTCCAGCGACTGTTCCGGTGGCGCGGCGAACATCGAGAACAGGCGCACGGTGTCGGCGCCGTACTTGCCCACCATCACCTGCGGGTCCACGCCGTTGTTCTTGGACTTGGACATCTTCTCGGTGCCGCCGATCACCACCGGCTGGCCGTCGGCGATCAGGGTCGCCCCGACGATGCGGCCGCGCTCGTCGCGCTGCACATCCACATCGGCCGGGTTGATCCAGTCCTTGGAGCCGTCCGGGTTCGGGCGGTAGTAGGTTTCGGCGATCACCATGCCCTGGCACAGCAGATTCTGCGCCGGCTCGTTGCTGTCCACCATGCGCGCATCACGCAGCAGCTTGTGGAAGAAACGGAAGTACATCAGGTGCAGGATCGCGTGCTCGATGCCACCGATGTACTGATCCACCGGCAGCCAGTAGTTGCCCCGCTTGTCCACCGCATCGCGGGCACCCGGCGAGGTGTAACGCGCGTAGTACCAGCTCGATTCCATGAAGGTATCGAAGGTGTCGGTCTCGCGCTCGGCCGCGCCGCCGCAGTCCGGGCAGGTGGTCTTGCGCCATTCCGGATCGGCCTTGATCGGCGAGCCGGTGCCGACGAAGTTGACGTTCTCCGGCAGGACCACCGGCAGCTGCTCTTCCGGTACCGGCAAGGCGCCGCACTTCGGGCAGTAGATCACCGGGATGGGGCAGCCCCAGTAGCGCTGGCGGCTCACGCCCCAGTCGCGCAGACGATAGTTCACGCGGCGCTGGCCCTGGGCCTTGCGCTCGAAACGCTCGGCCAGTGCCTCGAAGGCGCCCTGGAAGTCCAGCCCATCGAACTCTTCGGAGTTGACCAGCTCGGTCTCGCGGGTCTTGTCGCCGTACCAGTCCTGCCAGCGCGTGGCGTCGTACGCGCTTTCTTCCTTGCGCAGCGACTTCAACGCGATGACCTGGCGGATCGGCAGGCCGTACTTGTTGGCAAATTCGTTATCGCGCTGATCATGGCCGGGGACGGCCATCACCGCGCCGGTGCCGTAACCCATCAGCACGAAGTTGGCGACCCACACCGGCACCTGGGCGCCGGTGACCGGATGGATGGCGCGCAGGCCGGTATCCATGCCGCGCTTTTCCTGGGTTTCCAGCTCAGCCTCAGACACGCCGCCCTGCTTCATCTCGGCCAGCAGCGCGGCCAGCGCCGGGTTGGACTTGGCCGCGTGCTGGGCCAGCGGATGTTCGCCGGCGATGGACACGAAGGTCACGCCCATCACGGTGTCCGGCCGGGTGGTGAACACGCGCAGCGGGTCCAGCGTGCTGCCGTCGGCGTCACGCACATCGAACTGGATCTCCAGCCCTTCCGAGCGGCCGATCCAGTTGCGCTGCATGGTCTTGACCGAGTCGGGCCAGCCCGGCAGTTCGTCCAGGCCGTCCAGCAGTTCCTGGGCGTAATCGGTGATGCGCAGGAACCACTGCGGGATCTCGCGCTTTTCCACCAGCGCGCCGGAACGCCAGCCGCGGCCATCGATGACCTGCTCGTTGGCCAGCACGGTCTGATCGATCGGGTCCCAGTTCACCACCGCGTTGCGGCGGTAGGCCAGGCCCTTGCGCATCAGGCGGGTGAACATGCGCTGCTCGTGCACGTAGTACTCGGGCGTGCAGGTGGCGAACTCGCGCGACCAATCGATCGCATAGCCCATGGCCTTGAACTGGCCACGCATGTGCTCGATGTTGGCGTAGGTCCACTTGGCCGGCGCGGTCTTGTTCTTGATCGCCGCGTTCTCGGCCGGCAGGCCGAAAGCATCCCAACCCATCGGCTGCAGCACGTTGTGGCCGGTCATCCGCTTGTAGCGGCTGATCACGTCACCGATGGTGTAGTTGCGCACGTGGCCCATGTGCAGCGCACCGGACGGATACGGCAGCATCGAGAGGCAGTAGAACTTCGGCTTCTCCGAAGTCTCGGTGACCTCGAAGGCACGGGTGGCATCCCAGTACTGCTGGGCGGCGGATTCAACCTGCTGCGGATCGTAAACGTTGGGTTCGACGCTGGTCATAAAAACGCTAGTGCGGCGGCAAAGCGGCACAGGGTACCGCAGTGCGGCAAAGGGCTCCAATCGACGTGGCCCACCGTCGCGGCCAAACCTGTCATCTCATTGAATTGACTGGGGATTGGCGAAACACCTCCGCCCTCGCCGCGCGCCACGGCGCGTGCCGGGGCGCAGCAACGGCTGCGGCTGTGCTCAGGTGCGCCGCGTGGAGGGCGCCAACGGCAGCACCGCCACCAGCCAGACCAGCCAGACCCCGAAGGCCACGCGCTGGGCCATCGGGGCCGGCAGCAGGGCCTGCAGCGCGAACGCGGCAAGCAGCACCCCCACCCCGCAGGCCAGGTGCAGGCCGCCCACGGCGCGCCACGCCGGCAGCCGCAGCGCGCCGATCCCGGACATCATCGCGCCCGGCACGAAGGCCAGCACCCACACCATCCAGGCACTGGCGTGGTACTGGCTGGCCGGGTTGTCCAGATCACGGGTATCCAGCGGCAGCACGCCCATCGCGGTGAAGCCGACGCCGGCCAGCATCAGCAACTGCGCACCCACCCGCATCGACCACGGCGCGGTGCGCGGCACCCGCAGCAGCAGGCGCAGCGCAACGAGGCTGGCGAGCAGGCCGGGCAGCGCGAAACCGAGCATGTTGAACGCCTGCGCATGCGGCACGTCCATCGCCCCGAGCAGCGCGACCGGATGGCCGACCGGATCGAACAGCGGCAGCGCCGCGCCGAAGCCCAGCACCGCGCCCACGAACAACACCGCGGCGGCAATGCCCAGGCCACCTTCCCAACGTTGGATTCCCTGCATGCGGCTCACCCGGCTGCGTCTGAAGGCCTGCATTGTCGCTGTTCCAAGCGGAATCCGCCCGGTGGGGTTGCGTCCGGCCGCGGGCGGCACCATACACTTCCTCTCCAGTTTCCCGTTGATTTGAAACCATGAGCGATCTGCCCCACGTCTTTGACGCCACCACCGAGACCTTCGAGACCGAGGTCCTGCAGAAATCCCTGCAGACCCCCGTGCTGGTCGATTTCTGGGCCACCTGGTGCGGCCCCTGCAAGACCCTGGGCCCGATGCTGGAAAAGCTGGCCGGCGACTATCACGGCGCCTTCGAGCTGGCCAAGGTCGATGTCGACAAGGAACAGCAGATCGCCGCGGCCTTCCAGATCCGCTCGGTGCCAACCGTGTTCCTGGTCAAGGGCGGTCAGATCGTGGACGGTTTCCCCGGTGCGGTGCCGGAAGGCCAGCTGCGCGAGTTCCTGACCCAGCACGGCGTGGTCCCGCTTGAAGCGGCCCCGGACGAGGCAGAAACCGTCGAAGCGCCGCCGCTCGACCCGCAGGCCCAGGTCGATGTACTGCGCGCGGCGATTGCCGCCGAGCCGGACAAGGAAGAGCTCAAGCTCGATCTGGCCCTGGCCCTGCTGCAGACCGGCGCCACCGCCGAGGCCACCGCCCTGATCGACGCGCTGCCGGCCAACCTCTCCACCGATGACCGCGCCGTGCGCGCCCGCGCCCGTCTGGAATTCGCCAGCGCCCTGCAGGAAGCCCCTGCTCCGGAGGTGCTGGAGGCGCGCATTGCGGCCAATGGCGACGATCTGCAGGCGCGCCACCTGCGCGGCGTGCAGTTGCTGCTGTCCGGGCAGGATGCTGCCGCGCTGGAGCAATTCCTGGACATGCTGCGCCGCGACCGCAGCTACGACGACGGTCGCCCGCGCAAGCTGCTGATCGATGCCTTCAAAGTGATCGAGGATGAAGACCTGGTCGGCCAGTACCGCCGCCGGATGGCCTCGCTGCTGTTCTGATCGGCCACGGCCAGCGCCTTTCGGGGGCGCTGGCCCAACGAAGCCGCCTATCCAGACCGGCAACTTCGATGTGTGACGTGAATCACGTTCAGAAACCCTGCACGACTCCCGGGCAATAATGCCGCCGCGGCCCACTGGAGGCTGCGATCCATCGGGGAGGATGAGGTCTGGGCCATGGCGGCCTACTTGGCTGCGCCCCGCCTTGCAGGGCCGTGAATGACCGTGAGATTGACCCGATTCCTCCGTTTCCCGATGGCCGCCCGCCTGTTGGTGCTGGCCGCCATGATGCTGTCTGCCGCGCCGGTCCTGGCGCAGGACTGGACCTACCGGGTCCGCCCCGGCGACACGATCTGGGACCTCAGTGCCCGCTACCTGAAGCCGTCCATCGCCTGGGAGCAACTGCAGTCGCACAACGGCATCGCCGATCCCTACCGCCTGCCGCCCGGCAGCCAGCTGCGTTTCCCCGTCGCCTGGCTGCAGGTGCAGCCCGCCCCGGCGCGGGTACTGGCCGTGCGTGGCCCGGTGCAGAGCCAGGCCGACGGCCAGCCCCATCGCGAGGTGATCGAAGGCGACCTGCTGCGGATCGGGCAGGAACTGGTCACCGGCGAGGATGCCAGCGTCACCGTGGTGTTTGCCGATGATTCGCGGCTGCAGCTGCGCGAGCGTTCGCGCCTGCGCTTCGACCAGCTCTCCCGCTACGGCCGCACCGGCATGGTCGATACCCGCCTGCGCCTGGAACAGGGGCGCGCCAGCAACCGGGTGACCCCGGCCAACGGCCCCGCCTCGCGCTACATCATCGATGCGCCGACGGCGACCAGCAGCGTGCGTGGCACCGTCTTCCGGGTCAGCGCCGGCCAGGACGGCCGCGGCGCGGCCACCGAAGTGCTGGAAGGCCGCGTGCAGGTCGGCAACCCCCGCGGCCAGCGCCTGGTCAGCCGCGGCCAGGCCACCCGCAGCCCCTCGCTCGACGCACGCCCGGCCGGCGTGGAGGCGCTGCTGCCCGCACCGGTGCTGTCGAGCGAACCGCAGCGGCTGGCCACCCTGCCCGCGGCGCTGGCCTGGCAGCCGGTAACAGATGCCGCCGGGTACCGGGTGGAGGTCGTCCGCGCCGACCAGCCGGAGGTCCTGCTGTTCGCGCGCGATACCGACGCCACCACGCTCACCCTGCCCGATCTGCCGCCGGGCGAGCTGCGTCTGCTGGTCCGCGCGGTCAGCGCCGAGCAGGTGGAAGGACTGGATGCCGAGCAGGATTTCCAGGTGCGTGACCAGCCGGTCGCGCCGCTGACGGTGCGGCCGCTGCATGGCCAGACCATCAACAGCGCGCGGCCGCGCTTCGAATGGACCCGGGTGGCCGAGGCCGAGCGCACGGTGCTGCAGATCGCCCGCGATCCGCTGTTCCTCCCTCTCCTGCTCGAACAGGACACCCGCGCCACCCACCTGCGTCCCGTCCTGGACCTCCCCCCGGGCGAGTATGTCTGGCGCGTGGCATCGGTGGATCGCAACGGCGACCGCGGGCGTTTCGGGCAGCCGCTGCCACTGACCATCACCGACGAACCGGTCGACCCGGCGCTGCAGCCGCCGGAGGCCGCCAAAGGCCAACTGACGCTGCGCTGGCAGGCCGGCGAACCCGGTCAGCGCTATCGCGTGCAGTTGGACCGTCGTGGCGACTTCCGTGCCCCGCTGCTCGATCAGGAACTGGACCAGCCGGAGGTCTCGATCAAGCGCCCGTGGCACGGCACGCTGCACGTGCGCGTGCAGTACATCGATGAGGACGGTTACGCCGGTCCGTTCTCGCCGGCCCAGCAGATCGCCCTGCCGTGCCGGACCTGTTACGCCACCGGCGGCGGTGCGCTGTTGTTGTTGCTGCTGCTGTGACGCCCCTGCACCTGCCCTGGCCGCAACGCATCGCGCTGGCCGCACTGGTCGGCGCCCTGGCGGTCGCGGCCAGTCATTGGCAGTGGTTCTGGAAACAGGATGAGGTGGTCTACGACGCCTACGTCGGTGGCTGGGAATACACGCCCGACGCGCGCCTGCTGATCGTGGCCATCGACGACAACAGCCTGCAGCAGCTGGGCCAGTGGCCGTGGCCGCGCGGTACCCACGCGCGCCTGCTGGACCGGCTGACCGACGCCCGCGCCGCGCGCGTCGTGCTGGATCTGATGCTGTCCGAACCGGACCGCCAGGACAGTACCCAGGATGCCGAACTGGCGGCGGCGATCCGGCGCAACGGGCATGTGGTGCTGCCGGTGCTGGCCGCGCCCGCCAGTGGCCCGCGCATGGCCGAAGAACTGCTGCCGATTCCGCTGATCGCCGCCAATGCGGCCAGCCTGGGTCACAGCGACATCGAAGTCGACGGCGATGGCGTCGCCCGCGGCCTGTACCTCACGGCCGGTATCGGCTCACCGCACTGGCCGGCCCTTGGCTTGGCGCTGGCGGACACCCACGGCCCGCTGCCCGGGCTGCACGATGATCAGCCGGACCTGGTGTCGCCGTACCAGTGGCGCCGCGACCACTACGTACGCGTGCGCTACGCCGGTCCGCCCGAACGCTTCCCGCAGGTCTCCTACGCCGATGTGCTCAACGGCGAAGTCGATCCGGCGCTGCTGCGCGGCCGCCTGGTGCTGGTCGGCATGACGGCCAGCGGGATCGCGCCGCGCCTGCTGACCCCAACCACCCGCGAGCGCTGGATGAGTGGCAGCGAGTACCAGGCCAACGTCGCTTCGATGCTGCTCGCCGACAAGGTGATCAATCCCCTACCGCCAGCGTGGCAGAGCGCCCTCAGCGGGCTGCTGGTGGCCCTGTGCTGCCTGTTGTTGACCCTGCCGCGGGCGTGGCTGAGCGGCGTGCTCGCCCTGCCGTTGACGTTGCTGGCGAGCTTCGTGCTGCTGCGCGCCGGCAACCTGTGGTTCGCACCGGCCGCCGCCTTGATCGGCATGCTGGCGGTGATCCTGGCCTGGACGCTGTGGCGGGTCAGCGCCTGGCGCCGCCAGGCCAACAGCGATGCACTCACCGGGCTGGGCAACCGGCTGCGCTTCGAGCAGACCCTGCAGGCCGAGCACGATGCCGGCCGCCGCAGCGGACGGCCGCTGAGCCTGGTGCTGATCGACGTGGATCACTTCAAGCGCCACAACGACGATTTCGGCCATCAGGCCGGCGACACCGTGCTGCGCCGGATCGCGCAGGAGATCCGGGCGCACGCGCGCCGGCCCCGCGACATGGCCGCGCGCTTTGGCGGCGACGAGTTCGCGCTGATCCTGCCCGACACCACGCCGGAAGGCGCAGTACAGGTGGTGCAGGATCTGGTCGCACGGGCGCAGGCGCTGGAAATCCCCGCCGGCCACGGCACGACCACGCACATCACGGTAACCGTCGGCGTGTTCACCCGGGTGCCGACGCCCGGCACCGAGCCGCGGCACTTCTTCGAAGGCGCCGATGCCGCGCTGTACCGGGCCAAGGGAGCCGGACGGAATGGGTATGCGGTCGATGACGGCGGGTCGGGCTGACACCCCAAGGCACCCATACGCAGGCGAATGGTAGACTCCGGTCACCCTCAGCACCGAGATGCGATCCAAATGAAGGCCTCCGTCTTCCGCCTTGGCCTCAACCTGTGGCCGCCGTTCCTGTTCACGGGCATCCACGTGACCACGGTCAGCCCGGACTACCGCCATGTACGCGTCGAACTGCGCATGCGCCCGTGGAACCGCAACTACGTGGGCACCCACTTCGGTGGCAGCCTGTTCGCGATGACCGATCCGTTCTGGATGCTCACCGTGATGCAGAACCTGGGGCGCGATTACTACGTCTGGGACCGCGCGGGGGAGATCGAATTCCTCAAGCCGGGCCGCGGGACGGTGGTTGCCGAGTTCCGGCTGGACGAGGCGCTGCTGGATCAACTGCGTGCGGCCACTGCCAGCGGGGAAAAGTACCTGCACTGGTTCAGCAATGACATTGTCGATGCGAAAGGCGAAGTGATCGCCCGCGTGCGCAAGCAGGTCTACCTGCGCCTCAAGCCCGAGGCGCGCCAGCGCGCGGGATGAGTCATCGCGCGCTTGCTATGCTCGCGCGCCCGCTTCACCCCACGGACGACCATGCGCCTGCCCCTGCTCGCTGCCCTGCTGCTCACTGCCCTGCCCGCGTTCGCGCAGGAACTGCGGATCCCACCGGTCGACTATCCGGTATTGCCCGCCCACGCCACCCGGGCCGAAGGTTTCGTGCCGTCAGGATGGCGCATCGAGCAGCAGCTTCGCGGCGATCTCAACGGCGACAAGCGCGATGATCTCGTTCTGGTGCTGCGCCAGCAGGACCCGCGCAACATCGTCGAACACGATGGCTTCGGCATCAGCCCGCTGGACAGCAATCCACGCATCCTCGCCATCGCCTGGGGCACGCCGGCCGGCTACACGCTCGCTGCGCAGAACCACACATTGATCACCCGCCACGAGGCCCCGAACCTGTCCGATGTGTTCGACGACGGCGACGGCGTATCGATCGTGGGCGGCACGCTGCGCACCACGCTGTTCTTCTTCTCCAACGCCGGCAGCTGGTCGACCGGCTCGGCCAGCTACACCTTCCGCTGGCAGAACGGTGCCTTCGCGTTGATCGGCTATGACCGCAACACGATGATGCGCAACTCCGGGCAGACCGAAAGCCTGAGCATCAATTACTCGACCCGCCGCGTGCGCCATGTCGCGGGCAGCATCGAATCGGACCAGGACAGCGTGCGCTGGGAGACCCTCGCCTCGCCACGCCGCTGGACGCTGGAGACGGTAGGCGATGGCAGCGACTTCGACCCCTTCGGTCCGGCGCAGGATCGGTAAGCACTGCGTCGCCGCACGCCTCTTATCGTGCGGGCGCGCGCATCGGCACCTGCACTGTCGGCCCGGCCTCGTCCATCTCCACACGCCGATCGACCTGCAGCCACTGGCCATCGTCGCTGAGTACCGGTGCGCGCGTGGGCGAACGCAGTGCCTCGGGCAAGCGCTTCAGCGTCTGCGATGACGCCGTGGGCTGCTGCCGCAGCCAGCGCTGCGCGGCGACCAGGCGCAGCATCGCGGCGGCATCCTGCGGGCGGCCGGCATACTGCCGCATGTCCGGCCCGCCGATGTTGGCCACGGCACAGCCCAGCGGATTGGCGATGCAGGCAAAGCGATCCTGCGCGGGCCCGGGAATGGGCGTGGGCGCGTCGCGCGCTGCTACCCGTTCTGCACTGGCGGCGCACGCCCACGCATAGCGGGGCGCCATGCGCGCCAGAGTGCGCGGCACATCCAGCAACAGGCGATGGCCGTCAGGGTTCCCAGTGGACGGCCGCACGCCCGCCCGGGCCAACGCGAACTCACCGCGCATCGCCGTGCACAGGCTCTGCTCGCCGGCCGTCATCGGCGCCAGTGCCGCCGCGCAGACCGCAGGCAGTGCAGCGTCGGCGGGCAGTTCAACCAGCATGTCCGCCAGCAGCCGCGCGTTGCTCTCCACCATCGCCGGGCCGACCATGCTGGTGATCAGCGTATCGCCCTGCCCCGTCATCGCCCGACCACTGAGGATGTCCGCGCAGGCACCGGCAAGTGCGGTGCCACTGTCGCCCCGTACATGCGCCAGCGCGTGGGCTGACAGCGGATCAAGCAGCGGCTGAAAGACGGGCAGCGGCGCCATCGGGTCCGTGCCGAATGGCTCGAACGGGGAGACGAAGTGACCGTAGCCGGCCAGCGCGGCCACGCGCTGGTGAAGCGCATCGTGGCCGGCATGCGTGGCGGCGAACCCCTCGGGGTCTGCACGCACCGCTGCAAGACAGCCGACACCCCGGCGGCCACAACGCGCCAGCGCCGACAGCGGGACCGCGGGGAACCGCCCTTCCGCGCTGGACGCTAGCGGCCGCTGGCCAGGCATGCCGTTGCGCCAGCGCTCGACATCCTGTGCGATCAGGGTCTCGCGCCCGCGGGCATCCAAGCCGTCGTAGCGCAGGGTCCACAACGCGGTGAAGCCGTTCTCACCAGGCCTGGGCAGCGGCGCCTGCAGCAGCCGCATCGCCTCACGCTGCTCGGCCGGCAGCGGCCAGAAGCGCGAGGCCGCCCAGAGCCCCGCCACGGCCAGCACCAGGCTCAGGATCGAGATGCCCACCCATTTCAGTCCATTCCTCACCACAGCATTCTCCCCAGACCCCGCGTCCTGCGGGGATGGGCAGCGTAAACCGGGCATCGCCGCCGCTACAATGCGCAGATGTCGCCCGAAGCCCCCCAACTCGTTCCGCGTCCCTCCCTGCAGCGCCTGTTCCTGACCGGCCTGCTGACCCTGCTGCCGATCTGGCTGACCTGGGTGGTGGTCAAATTCGTGTTCGTGCTGCTTTCGGGCATTTCCAGCCCGCTGGTGGTGCCGCTCTCCGAGCAGATCGCCGCCTCGTTCCCGCATTACCTGGGCTGGATCAAGGTCGAGTGGATGCAGGACATCATCGCCCTGGCCGCCACGCTGCTGGTGATTCTCTCGGTGGGCGTACTCAGCCGCCGCGTGATCGGCCAGCGCCTGCTGCGCTGGTTCGGTGCGGTGATCAAGCGCATCCCGTTGGCCAGCATCATCTACGACAGCGCCAAGAAACTGCTGGACATGCTGCAGACCGAACCGGGCAGCACGCAGCGTGTGGTGCTGATCGACTTTCCGCATCGCGACATGAAGTCGGTCGGCCTGGTGACGCGGGTGATGAAGGAAGAAGGCAGCGGCCGCGAGCTGGCCGCCGTATACGTACCCACCACCCCCAATCCGACCTCGGGCTATCTGGAAATCGTGCCGGTGGAGCTGCTCACGCCCACCGACTGGACCGTGGACCAGGCGATGAGCTTCATCATCTCCGGCGGCGCGGTCGCCCCGGAAACCATGCCGTTCACCCGCGCCGGCGATCGTTGAGCATCGCGGCAGCAGCATGCTGCCGCAGCTGACTGGCCGCCGTACATGACAAACCTGACCGGGGGCCGATGCTGGCCGTACGCAGGCGAATCGGGCAAGCTCCCGTGTCTGTGCGTTTACGGAAACAGCCGATGCCCCACCCCGCCCGCGCCCTGGCGCTTGCCATTGCCGTACTGATGGCCTTCAGCGCTGCCGCTCCGGCCGAAGCTGCCAAGAAGAAGGCCACCCGGCCCGCAGCGGCCCAGTCCCGGCCCGCTGCCAAGCCCAAGGCCAAGCCGCGTGCACGCCCAGCCGCCGCCCCTGCCCGCCAGCCGCTGGTGCGCCAGCAGACCAAGGCCGCGCAGCTGGACCGGATCTACGATGAGTACTGGGATGCCTCGATGCGGCTCAATCCGCTGCAGGCCACCTTCCAGGGCGACAGCCGCCACAACGATCAGCTGCCCAACATTCTTTCCGCCGCCTACCGGCAGCAGTCGCATGACTTCACCGTGGAGTGGCTGGGCAAGGTCGAGAAGATCGGGCCGGACGGCCTGACCGGCCAGGACCTGCTCAGCTACGAAATCTTCGTGCGCGACGCGCGCATGTCGCTGGCCGCCGAGCAGTTCCCCGGCTGGATGCTGCCGGTGAGCCAGTACTACAACCTCGGCAGCATCATGGCCATTCTCGGCTCCGGCTCCGGTGCGCAGCCGTTCAACACGGTGCAGGATTACGATGGCTGGTCGCGCCGCTCGCTGGGCATTCCGGCCCTGTTCGAGCAGGCCATCGCCAACATGCGCCAAGGCATGGCCGCCGGTGTGGTGCAACCGCGTGACCTGATGGAAAAAGTACTGCCGCAGCTGGATGCGGTGATCAAGCCGACCGCGGAAGAGAGCATCTTCTGGGGGCCGGTGCGCAATCTGCCCGACGATTTCCCGGCGGCCGACAAGGCGCGCATCACGGCCGAATACAAGCGCATGATCGAGTTCCGCATCATGCCGTCCTATCGCGCCCTGCGCGGCTTCATCGCCACCGAGTACCTGCCGGCCGCGCGCAGCACCGATGGCCTGGCCGGCCTGCCCGGCGGCAAGGCCTGGTATGCGCAGACCATCGTGCAGAGCACCGCCTCCACGCTGACGCCCGAACAGATCCATGCCCTGGCCGAACAACGCGTGGCCACACTGCAGGCGCAGATCGCCACGATCATGAAAGACAACAAGATCCGTGGCTCGCAGCAGAAACTGCTGCGCACCATGCGCACCGACCGCGATTTCCAGTACGCCAACGCCGATGCGCTGCTCAACCGCTACAAGCAGCTGCAGAGCCAGGTCAACGCGCGCCTGCCGACGCTGCTCGGCACGCTGCCCAAGGCCCCGATGGAGATCCGCGCGGTCGAGCCCGAACGCGCGGCCACCGCCGGGGCGGTGAGCTACCAGCAACCATTGCCGGACGGGATGCGCCCGGGCGTGCTGTACATCAACACCGGCGATCTGCCGAGCCGCCGCCGCTGGTCCGCACCGATGCAGTTCCTGCATGAGGGCATTCCCGGCCATCACGTGCAGCTGGGCCTGCAACAGGAGCTGGACAAGCTGCCACGCTTCCGTCGTCTGGGCGGCGATATCGCCTTCGTGGAGGGCTGGGGCCTGTATGCCGAATCGCTGGGTGAGCAACTGGGCGTCTATCAGGATCCCTACGAGCGGATCGGCTATCTGCAGGCCGCGCTGACCCGTGCCGCGCGCATGTCCGCCGATACCGGCGTGCACGCGCAGGGCTGGAGCAAGCGCCAGGCCGTGGACTATCTGGTCAAGACCGCGGACATGAGCGCCAGCGATGCCACCGCGGAAGTGGAGCGCTTCATGGCCCTGCCCGGGCAGACCCTGGCCAATGGCCTGGGCGAGCTGAAGATGATGGAGCTGCGCGACAAGGCCAAGGCCTCACTGGGGGCACGTTTCGACGCGCGTCGCTTCCATGAGGAAGTGCTGCGCGACGGCTCGATGCCGCTGGATATTCTGGACGCCAAGATCGCCCGCTGGATTGCCAGCCAGAGTGGCGCGGCCACGCCCGCGCCCTGAACCCTGAAGGAAACCGAGCATGCACATCGTCGGGCATCTGCGTGTGTGGATCAGCGCGATGTGCATCGCCGGCAGCGGCACCGTCATCGCAGCGCCGGTGCTGACGCCACCGGATCCGGGCATCGATGCGCTGATGCAGCGCTACGATGGTCAGGTCCCCGGCGCGGCGGTACTGGTGCTGCACGACGGCCAGCCGGTGTTCCGGCGCGGCTACGGGCTGGCGGTTCTGGAAGATCGCACCGCGGTGACCGCGCAGACCAATTTCCGCCTGGCCTCGGTCAGCAAGCAGTTCACCGCCGCGGCGATCCTGCTGCTGGCCGAGGATGGTGCGCTGGGCCTGGATGACCCACTCAAGCGCTGGCTGCCCTCGTTGCCGGCGGCCGCCGATGCCATCACCCTGCGCCAGCTGCTCAGCCACACCAGCGGCCTGATCGATTACGAAGACCTGATGGCCACCGACGCGTCCGCGCAGGTGCGTGACCCGGATGTGCTGCACCTGCTGGAAGGCCAGGATCGGACGTACTTTGCACCGGGCACAGCCTACCGTTACAGCAACAGCGGCTACGCGCTGCTGGCGCTGGTGGTCGGCAAGGCCTCCGGCACCGATTTCGCCAGCTTCCTGCGCCAGCGGATTTTCCTGCCGCTGGGCATGCGCGACAGCGTGGCGCATCAGGACGGCGTGGACGATATCGCGCGCCGCGCCTATGGATACAGCGAGCGCGACGGGCGCTGGCAGCGCACCGATCAAAGCCCGACCAGCGCAGTGCTCGGCGATGGTGGCGTGTATTCCTCGCTGGATGACCTGGCGCGCTGGGATGCGGCGCTGTATGACCAGCGCCTGTTGAAGGCGACATCGTTGAAGCAGATGTTCTCCCCTGCCACCCCCACCGCCGAGACGGACGTGCCGTTCTACGGTTTCGGCTGGCGGCTCAACGGTGGCGCGCAGTGGCACAGCGGCGAGAGCATCGGCTTCCGCAACGTGATCCTGCGCTATCCGGCGCAGCGCCTCACCGTGATCGTCCTCAGCAACCGCAATGCCCCCGAACCCTATCCGCTGGCGCTGCAGATCGCCCGGCGCTGGCTGGATACTCTGCAATGAACGCTTCTGACACTTCCCCACTGATCGGCATCCACCACGTGGCCCTGATCTGCGCCGATTACGCCCGCTCCAGAGACTTCTACACCCGGGTGCTCGGCCTGCAGGTGATCGCCGAAAACCACCGCGCGGCGCGCGACTCCTGGAAGCTCGATCTGGCCCTGCCCGATGGCAGCCAGCTGGAGCTGTTCTCGTTCCCGGGCGCGCCCACACGGCCCAGCCGCCCCGAGGCGCAGGGCCTGCGCCACCTGGCCTTCCGCGTGCACACGCTGGAGCCCATGATCGCCCGCCTGACCGCGGCCGGGGTGGCCTGCGAACCGATCCGGGTGGACGAGTACACCGGCCGCCGCTTCACCTTCTTCGCCGACCCGGACGACCTGCCGCTGGAGCTGTACGAGATCCCGGCCGACGCGGGCTGAAGCGTGCACCCGGCACGTTCCGTACCGGAGCGAATGGGTATACAGTCGGCCCTGTACCGGCCACCTGCGCCGGCGTTCACGGACATCCCTGGGAGGGGAACATGCGCAAGACCTTCAAGACCCTGTTGCTGGCGCTGCCGCTGATGATGGCCGCGATGTCGGCCAGCGCCGCCGACGGCGCCGTCGGCCGCTGGAAGACCATCGACGACAAGACCGGCAAGGTGAAGTCGATCGTGGAGATCACCCAGGCCACCAACGGCACCCTGACCGGCAAGGTCGTGGACATCCTGCACTCGGACAAGGGCCCGAATCCGGTCTGCGACGGCTGCGAAGGCGCCAACAAGAACAAGCCGGTCAAGGGCATGACCATCCTGTGGAACCTCAAGGCCGACGGCACCAACGCCTGGTCCGGCGGCACCATCCTGGATCCGGGCAACGGCAAGACCTACAAGTCCAAGATGAAGCTGCAGACCGGCGGCGCCAAGCTGGACGTGTCCGGCTGCGTGGCCTTCATCTGCCGCGCCCAGACCTGGGTGCGCGAGTAAGCCCGGCGCTGCTGTTGAGCCCCCGTAACCCGGCTTCGGCCGGGTTACTGCGTTTTGGCGTGCGATAATCCCCGGTTCCCCTGGCAACAGCGCTCATCATGACCCGCACCGCTCTCGTCACCACCGCCCTGCCCTACGCCAACGGCCCGCTGCACCTGGGCCACCTGGTCGGCTACATCCAGGCTGACATCTGGGTGCGCGCGCGTCGAATGAGCGGCGGCAAGACCTGGTTCGTCTGCGCCGATGACACCCACGGCACCCCGATCATGCTCGCGGCCGAAAAGGCCGGCGTGACCCCGGAGGCCTTCATCGCCAACATCCAGGCCAGCCATGAGCGCGATTTCGCCGCGTTCGGCGTGGCGTTCGATCATTACGACTCGACCAACTCGGCGGCCAACAAGGCACTGACCGAAGCCTTCTACCTCAAGCTCGAGGCCGAAGGCCACATCGCGCGCCGCTCCGTGGCCCAGTTCTACGACCCGGCCAAGGGCATGTTCCTGCCCGACCGCTACATCAAGGGCATCTGCCCGAACTGTGGCACGCCGGATCAGTACGGTGACAACTGCGAGGTCTGCGGCGCCACCTACAGCCCGACCGACCTGAAGGACCCCAAATCGGTGATCTCCGGCGCCACGCCGGAAATCCGCGATTCGGAGCATTTCTTCTTCGAGGTCGGCCGCTTCGAAGGTTTCCTGCGCGAGTGGCTGGCCGGCGACGTCGCCCTGCCGGGCGTGAAGGCCAAGCTGGGTGAGTGGCTCAATGCCGAAGGTGGCCTGCGCGCGTGGGACATCTCGCGCGATGCGCCGTACTTCGGCTTCCAGATTCCCGGCCACCCGGGCAAGTACTTCTACGTGTGGCTGGATGCGCCGATCGGCTATCTCTCCAGCTTCAAGGCGCTGTGCGCGAAGACCGGCGAAGATTTCGACGCCCACCTGCGCGCGGGCACCAGCACCGAGCTGCACCACTTCATCGGCAAGGACATCGTGAACTTCCACGGCCTGTTCTGGCCGGCGGTGCTGCACGGCACCGGCCACCGCGCGCCGACCCGCCTGCACGTCAACGGCTACCTGACCGTGGATGGCGCCAAGATGTCCAAGTCGCGCGGCACCTTCGTGATGGCCCGCACCTTCCTGGATGCCGGGCTGGAACCGGAAGCGTTGCGCTATTACTTCGCGGCCAAGTCCTCCGGCGGCGTGGACGATCTCGACCTGAACCTGGGTGACTTCATCGCGCGCGTCAACGCGGATCTGGTCGGCAAGTTCGTCAACCTGGCCAGCCGCTGCGCCGGCTTCATCAGCAAGCGCTTCGAGGGCCGCCTGGCCGCCGCGCTGCCCGATGCCGCCCAGTACGACCGTTTCGTCGCCGCGCTGGCGCCGATCCGCGAGGCGTACGAGCGCAACGATCCGGCCAGCGCACTGCGCCAGACCATGGCGCTGGCCGACGAAGCCAACCGCTATATCGACGATGAAAAGCCGTGGGTGATCGCCAAGCAGGACGGCGCCGACGCGCAGCTGCAATCGGTCTGCACCCAGGGCCTGAACCTGTTCCGCGTGCTGGTCACCGCGCTCAAGCCGGTGCTGCCGGCCACCGCCGCGCAGGCCGAGGCCTTCCTGGCCGCGCCGGTGCAGGCCTGGACCGACATCGCCACCCCGCTGACCGCGCACACCATCGCGGTGTACGCGCCCCTGTTCACCCGTATCGACCCGAAAAAAATCGACGCCATGACCGACGCATCCAAGGACACCCTGCAGGCCGCCACCCCTGTCTCTTA
>NZ_JBSZJV010000022.1:0-56859 GCF_054188265.1 Stenotrophomonas sp. IS26 | reverse complement strand
CCGAACCGGCCGCCGGCACGCGCGAAGGCCTGCATCGGGAACAGACCGTCGCCCAGGTTCGCCTCGGTGATCGGGCACAGCCCGGCCACCGCACGGCTCGCGACGATCTGCTGCATCTCCGCCTCGGTGATGTGGGTGGCATGCACCAGGCACCAGCGCGCATCCACTGGCGCGTGTTCGTACAGCCACTGCACCGGCCGCATGCCGCTCCAGGCGACGCAGGCATCGACCTCGCGGGTCTGTTCGGCGATGTGGATGTGGACGGGTCCGGTGTTGAGCGGCAGCAGCGCGGACAGTTCCTCGCCGGTCACCGCGCGCAGGCTGTGCGGGGCGAAACCGAGCACCGCATCGTCCTGGTTCTGCAGCGCGCGCGTGCAGCCCTGCAGCAGCGCGGCAAAGCCGTCCACGTCGTGGATCAAACGGCGCTGGGCCGGATTCGGCGCGGCGCCGCCGAAATCGGCATGCGCGTAGAACACCGGCAACAGGGTCAGGCCGATCCCGCTGGAGTGGGCGGCGGCGGCGATGCGCTCGGCCATTTCGGCACGGTTGGCATACGGCGCGCCGTCCGGGCCGTGGTGCAGATAGTGGAACTCGCCGACCCGGGTGAAGCCGGATTCCAGCATCTCCACATAGGCCTGCTCGGCGATCGCCTGCATCGCCTCGGGCTGCAGATGCGCCAGGAAGCGGTACATCAGCTCGCGCCAGCTCCAGAAGCTGTCGCCGCTGTTGCCGCCGATCTCGGTCAGCCCGGCCATCCCGCGCTGGAAGGCGTGGCTGTGCAGGTTGCCCAGGCCCGGCACCGCGATCGCCAGCGCGGTATCGCCCGGCGCGGCCGACACACCTTCGGTCACCTCGAGGAGCGTGCCACCCTGGCTGAGGATGCGCACATCGCGCGCCCAGCCGTGTGGCAGCAGCGCGTGGGCAGCGTGGAAACGAAGGATCGGTGCGGGGGTGGCTGGCATCACTGGACATCCCGGAAGAGGCGTCTATATTGTATAGACATATACACCGATGTGGTTGCTGCCATGCACTGTGACACCCTCTGGTACCACGCCAACCTGATCACCGTCGACGGCCCGGGCCTGGGCGTGATCGAGGACGGCGTCATCGCCGCGACCGATGGGCGCATCGTGCATGTCGGTGCGGCCGGTTCTGCCGATCACCTGCAGCCGGCCCAGCGCATCGACTGCGCCGGGCGCTGGATCAGCCCCGGCCTGATCGACTGCCACACCCACCTGGTCTATGCCGGCAACCGCGCTGGCGAGTTCGAACAGCGCCTGCAGGGCGTGAGCTATGCCGACATCGCCCGCGCCGGCGGCGGCATCGTCACCACCGTGCGCGCCACCCGCGCCGCGAGCGAGGCCGACCTGCTGGCCGCCAGCCTGCCGCGGCTGGATGCCATGCTGGCCGAAGGCATCACCACGCTCGAGATCAAATCCGGTTACGGGCTGACCCTGGCCGATGAGACCAAGCAGCTGACCGTCGCGCGCGAACTGGGCCGCCAACGCGCGGTCGAGATCGTGCCGACCTTCCTCGGCGCGCATGCGATCCCGCCCGGCCGACAGGCGCAGGAGTACATCGACGAGGTCTGCAACGTCATGATTCCGGCCGTCGCGGCGGCCGGGCTGGCCGAGGCGGTGGACGTGTTCTGCGAGAACATCGCCTTCAGCGCCGCGCAGGCCGAGCAGGTCTTCCTCGCCGCGCAGCAACACGGGCTGGCGATCAAGATCCACGCCGAGCAGCTCAGCAACCAGCACGGTGCTGCCCTGGCGGCACGTCACGGCGCACTGTCGGCCGACCATATCGAACACCTCGACGCCGACGGCATCGACGCCATGCGCAGCGCCGGTACCGTGGCCGTGCTGCTGCCGGGCGCGTTCTATTTCACCCGCGATACCACCCTGCCCCCGACCGCCGCACTGCGCGCCGCCGGCGTACCGCTGGCGCTGGCCACCGATTCCAACCCCGGTACCTCGCCGCTGACCAGCCCGCTGCTGGCGATGAACATGGCCGCCACCCTGTTCCGCATGACCGTGGCGGAGTGCATCGCCGGCTTCACCCGTGAAGCGGCGCGCGCCCTTGGCCGGCAGGACCGGATCGGCCGGCTCGCCGTCGGCCTGGACTGCAACCTCGCCCTGTGGGACATCGAGGCGCCTGCCGACCTCGTCTACCGCATGGGTTTCAACCCCCTGCACGGCCGCGTGATGCGCGGCCAACCCGTCTGAATCTAGTGATGTCTGGAGATTTCATGAGCACTACCCTGACCCTGCACCCCGGCGCCGTCACGCTGGCGCAATGGCGCGCGATCCATGACGGCGCGCGGGTGCGGCTGGACCCGGCCTCGGCCGCGGCCGTGCTGCGCAGCGCGCAGACCGTGGCCGACATCGTCGCCAAGGGCGCGCCGGTGTATGGCATCAATACCGGCTTCGGCAAGCTGGCCAGCGTGCGCATCGAGCGCGACGACCTGGAAACCCTGCAGCGCAATATCGTGCTCTCGCATGCGGCCGGCGTCGGCGAGCCCATGCCGGCCCCCGTGGTGCGCCTGATGATGGCGTTGAAGCTGGCCAGCCTGGCGCAGGGCGCCTCCGGTATCCGCCCGCAGACGCTGGCCCTGCTGGAAGCCTTCCTGCAGCACGACTTCATTCCGGTGATTCCGTGCCAGGGCTCGGTCGGCGCCTCCGGCGATCTGGCCCCGCTCTCGCACTTGGCGAGCGTGATGATCGGCGTCGGCGAAGCCTTCGTGGCGGGCGAGCGCCTGCCGGCGGCCGAGGCGCTGGCCAAGGTCGGCCTGGCCCCGCTGGTGCTGGGCGCGAAGGAAGGCCTGGCCCTGCTCAACGGCACCCAGTACTCCACCGCCTATGCACTGGCCGGTCTGTTCGCGATCGACACCGTATTCCGCGCGGCGCTGGTCACCGGCGCGCTCTCGGTGGAAGCGGCCAAGGGCTCTGACACCCCGTTCGACCCGCGCATCCACAGCATCCGCGGCCAGCGCGGACAGATCGCCACCGCCGCCGCGCTGCGTACCCTGATGCAGGGCTCGGCGATCCGCGAATCGCACCGCGACAACGACGTGCGCGTGCAGGATCCGTACTGCCTGCGCTGCCAGCCGCAGGTCATGGGCGCCGCGTTCGACGTGATGCGCCAGGCCGCCACCACGCTGGCGATCGAAGCCAACGGTGTGTCCGACAATCCGCTGGTATTCACCGATACCAACGAGGCGCTGAGCGGTGGCAACTTCCACGCCGAGCCGGTCGCTTTCGCGGCGGACATGCTGGCGATGGCCGTGTGCGAGATCGGCTCGATCAGCGAGCGCCGCACCGCGATGCTGGTCGACCCGGCCCTGTCCGGCCTGCCCGCCTTCCTCACCCCGAAGCCCGGCTTGAATTCCGGCTTCATGATTCCGCAGGTCACCGCCGCGGCGCTGGTCTCGGAAAACAAGCAGCGCGCCTATCCGGCCAGCGTCGACTCGATCCCGACCTCGGCCAACCAGGAAGACCACGTCTCGATGGCCGCACACGGTGCGCGCCGCCTGATAGCGATGGCCGAGAACGCCGCCAACGTGATCGGCATCGAGCTGCTGGCCGCTGCACAGGGCTGCGATTTCCATGCCCCGCTGCGCTCCAGCGATGCACTTGAAGCCGTACGCCAGCGCCTGCGCGCGCAGGTGCCGACGCTGGAAGACGACCGTTACTTCCACCCGGACATGGTGGCCGCGACCGACCTGGTGCGCAGTGGCGTGCTGGCTGCCGGGCTGGACGACATCCTGCCGCCACTGGAGCCGCTGGCATGACTTCCCAACCGGATTGGCTGCAGATCCACCGCGGCGATGTGCCGTTGATCGTCAGCTTCCCGCACACGGGCACCGAGCTGCCCGATGCACTGGCCGCGCAGTTCGTCTCGCCGTGGCTGGCCCGCCGCGACGCCGACTGGTGGGTGCATGAGCTGTACGCCTTCGCGCAGCAGATGGGCGCCACCACCGTACGCACCGCGGTGTCGCGATCGGTCATCGACGTCAACCGCGACCCCAGCGGCACCTCGCTGTACCCGGGCCAGAACACCACCGGCCTGTGCCCGCTGACCACCTTCGACAACCAGCCGCTGTACCGCGATGGCCACGGCCCGGACGAGGCGGAGATCGCGCGCCGCCGCGATACCTGGTTCGCGCCCTACCACGACGCCCTCGCCGCGGAGATCGCGCGCCTGCGTGCCCGGCACGGCACCGTGGTGGTGTATGACGCGCACTCGATCCGCTCGCACATCCCGCACCTGTTCGATGGCCAGCTGCCGCAGTTCAACCTCGGCACCAACGGCGATACCACCTGCGACAACGCGTTGACCGACGTGGTCGACAATCTGTGCGCGATGAGCGGCATGAGCCATGTGCGCAACGGCCGCTTCAAGGGCGGCTACATCACCCGCCATTACAGCGACATCCCCGGCGGCGTGCACACGTTGCAGATGGAGCTGGCCTGCCGCGGCTACATGCACGAGCCCGAGGCCGTGGATGAGCACAGCTGGCCCACGCCGCTGGATCCCGATCACGCCACCCCGCTGCGCGCCACGCTGCAGCAGGTGCTCGATGCCTGTCTCGACTTCGCTACGTCCCGGAGTGCTGCATGACCCGTCTCGATTCCACCCGCACCATCCTCGCCCCGACCGGCACCACGCTGACCTGCAAGAGCTGGCTGACCGAAGCCCCGCTGCGCATGCTGATGAACAACCTGCACCCGGACGTGGCCGAGCGCCCGCAGGAGCTGGTGGTCTACGGCGGCATCGGCCGCGCCGCGCGCGACTGGGAGAGCTACGACAAGATCATCGAGACCCTGCAGCGGCTCGAAGATGACCAGACCCTGCTGGTGCAGTCGGGCAAGCCGGTCGGCGTGTTCCGCACCCATGTGGACGCCCCGCGCGTGCTGATCGCCAACTCCAACCTGGTGCCGCGCTGGGCCAACTGGGACCACTTCAACGAGCTCGATAAGAAGGGCCTGGCCATGTACGGCCAGATGACCGCCGGCAGCTGGATCTACATCGGCGCCCAGGGCATCGTGCAGGGCACTTACGAGACCTTCGTGGAGATGGGCCGCCAGCACTACAACGGCAGCCTGGCCGGCAAGTGGCTGTTCACCGGTGGGCTGGGCGGCATGGGCGGCGCACAGCCGCTGGCTGCGGTGATGGCCGGCGCCTCGTGCCTGGCGGTGGAATGCCGCAAGAGCAGCATCGAGATGCGCCTGCGTACCGGCTATCTGGACACCTGGACCGACGACCTCGACGAAGCGCTGCGCCTGATCGAAGCGTCGTGCACCGCCAAGAAGCCGCTCTCGGTCGGCCTGCTCGGCAACGTCGCCGACGTGCTGGACGAGCTGCTGATCCGCGGCGTGAAGCCGGACCTGCTGACCGACCAGACCTCCGCGCACGATCCGGTCAACGGTTACCTGCCGCAGGGCTGGACGGTGGAAGAATGGGACGACAAGCGCGTCTCCGCGCCGAAGGAAGTGGAAGCCGCCGCGCGCGAATCGATGGCCAACCACATCCGCGCCATGCTCGGCTTCCACTCGCTCGGCGTACCGACCGTGGATTACGGCAACAACCTGCGCCAGATGGCGCTGGAAGAAGGCGTGGAAGATGCCTTCGACTTCCCCGGCTTCGTGCCCGCCTACATCCGCCCGCTGTTCTGCCGCGGCATCGGCCCGTTCCGCTGGGCCGCGCTGAGCGGCGATCCGGAAGACATCGCCAAGACCGATGCGAAGGTCAAGGAGCTGATCCCGGACAACCCGCACCTGCACCGCTGGCTCGACATGGCCGCCGAGAAGATCAAGTTCCAGGGCCTGCCCGCGCGCATCTGCTGGGTCGGCCTGGGCGATCGTGATCGACTGGGCCTTGCCTTCAACGAGATGGTCGCCAATGGCGAGCTGAAGGCACCGGTGGTGATCGGCCGCGATCACCTGGATTCGGGCAGTGTCGCCTCACCCAACCGCGAAACCGAGGCCATGCAGGACGGCTCGGATGCCGTCTCCGACTGGCCGCTGCTCAACGCCCTGCTCAACACCGCCAGTGGCGCCACCTGGGTCTCGCTGCACCATGGCGGCGGCGTCGGCATGGGCTTCTCGCAGCATTCGGGCATGGTCATCGTCTGCGATGGCACCGAGGCGGCGGCCAAGCGCATCGCCCGCGTGTTGTGGAACGACCCGGCCACGGGCGTGATGCGGCATGCCGACGCGGGCTATGAGATCGCGGTGGACTGCGCGAAGGAAAAGGGGCTGGATCTGCCTGGGATTCTGGGCTGATGCGGGTAGGCCCCGGCTCACGGCCGCGGCCCACACCTCAAGGTAGTGCCGGCCGCTGGCCGGCAGCCACCGAAATAACACTCAAGGTAGTGCCGGCCGCTGGCCGGCAGCCACCGAAATAACACGTAGTGCCGGCGGCTGGCCGGCAACAACGCAATGATGGTTCTCACGCGACGGGATCGCGTAGATCCTGGCGAGCCGGCCAGCGGCCGGCACTACGGACATCCCGCCGTCGGCGTTCGTCACCCACACGCCCCACAAGGGTGACGAACCCGCAACATCCTGTTAACTTGCGCGCCCCACATGAAGTTGACAGGGTGCCGCGGCGACGTGGGCCGTGTCCGCACTGATACCGCGAACGAATGACCACCCTCCCGAATCGCTACACCGCCCCTGCCCTGTCCCTGCTCGCGGCTGCCTTGCTGGCCAGCCTTGCCGCCACCGACACCGCCCATGCCGCGCCCGCCGGTCAGGCGGTCACCCTGGATGCGGTGAACGTCACCGCCGCCGACGCCACCGAGGCGGCGCGCCGCGCGCTGGACCGGGTCGCCGGTGCGGGCAACGTGGTGGATCTGGCGGAGGTCGGCCAGGGCCGCGTCGCCAGCACGGCCGATGTGCTGGCCTATCAGCCCGGTATCAGCGCGCAGAGTGCCGGCAATGAAGGCGTCAAGGTCTCCATCCGCGGCTCGGGCCTCAACCGGGCGCCGGGTGCGCATGCCTCCGGCCTGTCGGTCTCGCTGGATGGCCTGCCGCTGACCGGCCCGGGTGGCACGCCTTACGAGCTGCTGGAGCCGCTGTGGCTGAGCCGCGTCGAGGTCCTGCGCGGCGCCAACGGGTTCGAGCGCGGCGCGCTGGCATTGGGCGGTGCGATCAACTACATCACCCGCAGTGGCCGCGATACGCCCGGGCTGGAGCTGCACTACGAAGCTGGCGCACGCGGCTACCAGAAGCGCGGGATTAGCCTGGGTGGCGTGCGGGACGCTGTCGATTACTTCATCGCCTACACCGACACCGAGTACGACGGCTATCAGCAGCACGCCGCCGGCAAGGGCAAGGGTGCGGTGGCCAACCTCGGCTGGCAGCTCACCCCGGATCTGGAAACGCGCTTCTTCCTGCGCTACCGCGAGACCGATCACGAAACTCCGGGACGCCTGACCCGCGCGCAGATCCGCAACGATCCCCGCGCCGCCAACCCGGCCAACGTGGCCATCGACGCACGCCGCCCGCAGCCGGGCAGCACGTGGGTCGGCAATACCACCACCTACACCATCGATGCAGATTCGTCGCTGCAGGCCGGCCTCGTGTACCACAAGTACCCGATGGACTTGAACGAGAGCCTGTACCGCCAGCAGCTGGACTACGCCAACCTCAACGGCACGCTCGACTACCGACGCCGGCACGCGCTGTTCGGGCATGACAGCGTGACCACGATCGGCCTGCGCGTCACCCACGATCTGGATGCCAACGTGCGCGAGACCCTGCGCTTTTCCAGCAACGGGTATGCGGCCGGCACGCACACCCGCGACGTTGAGCATTACGGCACCGACAGCGTGCTGCACATCGGCAATGATCTGGCGCTGAGCGACACGCTGCGCCTGCAGACCGGCATGGCGTTGATCCACACCCGCCGCGATGTGCAGGTCACCTGGCCGGCCACGCCGGAACGGCTGTCCGAGCGGCAATGGGACTATGCACCGCGGCTGGGCTTCACCTGGCAGCAGACGCCGCAGACACAGTGGTTCGGCAACCTGAGCCGCTCGGTGGAACCTGCGCATCCTTGGTCGATGATCTGGGGCTCGAACCAGTACTTCACCGCCGGCAACGGTGCCTCCACCGGCCGCCAGCGCGCGCCGGTGAACCTGGACAACCAGACCGCGACCACGCTGGAACTCGGCGCGCGCGGCGACAGCGCACTCGGCCGCTGGGAGCTGACCAGCTATTACGCTCGCCTCAACCACGAACTGCTCACCGTGGAAGTGCGGACGGTGCCGAACCTGTTCATCGCCGAATCCAACGCCAGCCCGACCGTGCACCGCGGCATCGAAGCTGGTCTGGACAGTGCGCTGTGGCAAGGCGTCGGCGGGCGGCTGTCGTTGCGCCAGGCTTACACCTTCAGCGACTTCCGCTACCGCGATGATGCGCGCTTCGGCAGCAATCGCCTGCCCGGCCTGCCGCGCCACTACTACCAGGCCGAACTGCGCTACGACCACCCGGCCGGCTTCTACGCCGGGCTGAACACCGAGTACGCGTCGAAAATGTTCGTCGACTATGCCAACAGCATGGCCGCTGATAGTCACGTCATCTTCGGCACCCGCATCGGTTACGACGCCCCCGGCGGCCGCTGGCAGGCCTGGGCGGAGCTGCGCAATCTCACCGACCGCCACTACGCCGCCACGGTCACGCCGGGCTACGACGACGCGGGCAAGGATGTCGCGCGCTCGACGCCCGGTGATGGGCGTGGTGTGTACGCCGGGGTGCGTTGGCGCTTCGATTGAGCGCTGCGGACGGCGCGGTGCCTCACACCACCGCGCCGATCTGGAACATCGGCAGATACAGCCCGAACACCGTCACCAGCGCACCGCCCAGCATCGCCAGCACGCCCAGCACGGCCGCCAGATGGGGGCGATACAGGCCGCCCGGGCCGCGAAACCACTGCAGCAGCACCAGCACCGGCGCGATCCAGGCCCAGCCATACCCGTGGATCAGCGCGCGCGTGAGCCACGGCAGCGCCACGCCGAAGCTGGTGAACACCTCCTGGAACTGCGGCACCACAAAGAACCCGATGGCGGTCATCACGATCGCGGTCAAGCCACTGCTCAGCACGCCCACCGCCAGCAGGCCGTAGCCGCGCGCGGCAGGCGGGAGCGAGGCTCGTACCGCCACCGAGTAGGGATTGTTCATCGTCAACGCGCCTGCGCCCGCGCGATCGCCGCTTCGGCCAACGGTACCATCCGCGCATAACCTGCCGGCGTGGGATGCACGCCATCGGCGGCCAGTTCCGGGTCGAGGCCGCCGTCTTTGTTGGTCATGGCGGTGTGGTAATCCAGATAGACCAGCCCCTGCTGCTCCGCATACGCGCGCAGTGCCCGATTGAGCGCCGTCACTTTGCCCGCGGGCTGCGCGCCGGGTTGCCACGGGTAATCGCTGACCGGCAACACCGAGGCCAGCACGATGCGGATATTGTGGGCCTGTGCCAGTTCCACCATCGCGTGCAGGTTGTCTTCGATCATCGCCTGCGTGGTTGGCCCGGTATTGCCGGCGATATCGTTGGTGCCGGCGAGGATCACCACCAGCGCCGGTTTCAGCGCGATGACGTCCTGCTGGAAGCGCACCAGCATCTGCGCTGTGGTCTGCCCGGAAATACCGCGGTTGACGTAGGGCTTGCCCGGGAAGAAACGCTCACTGCCGGTTGGCCCCCAGCCTTCGGTGATCGAGTCACCGTAGAACACCACGCGCTTGGTCCCCGGCGCGACCGGCGCCAACGCCGCATTCTCGGCCCGGTAGCGCTGCAGTTGCGGCCAGTCCAGCAGGCGCTGCTGCATCTCCGTGACCTGCGCGGGCGTCGCCTGGTCGGCAGGCACCCGATACAACGGGTTGGTCGCAGGCGATTCCTGCGCGTGCGCACTCGGATGCAGGGCGCATGCGGCAAGCGTCGCGGCAAACACGGTGGAACGGATCAAGGCGGTCAAAGCGCGGCACTCCGGTTGCGGCAGGCCGACAGTCTCAGCGATCGGCGACCAGGGAAACAAGCTGCGCTGCGACGCGATCGAACGGGCCGATGTCGCGCGTGGCCCGGCTCATCGCCACCGCGCCCTCGATGCTGGCGATGATCATGGTGGCAATGCCATTGGCCTGCTCGGGCGAGCGGCCACCGCGGGCCAGCGCTTCGGTCAGCCGGGCTTCCCAGCGCGCGAATACCTCGGCCGCGGCCCGCCGTGCATCGTCGGGGGCATCGTCGATCGGCTCTTCGACCGCCGCCGCGAGCACCGGGCAGCCCACGTGGAAATCCGAACGGATCAAGCGCTCGCGCCACGCGGCCAGGAACAGGTGCAGCCCCTCGGGGGCCGCTCCCTGCAGGCAGGTATCGAGCAGCGCATCCACCTTGGCACCCGCCAATGTCGTGGCTTCGGCCAGCACCTGCTGCTTGCCGCCCGGAAAGTGGTGATACGTAGAACCGAACGGCGCCTGCGCGCGCTTGGCAACCTCGCGGACGCTGGAGGCATTGAGTCCGTAGGTGGCCAGCATTTCCGCGGCTGCAGCCACAACGCGCTGCGGTGCATCGGAATGACGTGCGCTCATGGGCCGGACTCCTTGCTAAGACGAGTGTCATAGATTAGCGTATTTGAATTATGACGACTGTTATAGATGAGCACCCACGCCCATGAATCTCTGGTTCCGCCTGCTGTTCCTGCTGCTGTCCTCGCCGTTCCGAGCCAAACTCACCGCCCCGCTGGCCGTGTCGCGATTGACCTTCCGGGTGCTGCCCAACGACATCGACAGCAACCTGCACATGACCAACGGCCGCTATTGGACGATCTTCGACCTGGGCCGGCTCGATCTGGTATTCCGCATGGGCCTGGGCCGGGTGGCATGGCGCTCGAAGTGGGCCCCGATCGTCAGTGGCGGCAGCATCCAGTTCCGGCGCGAGCTCAAGCCGTTCCAGCGCTTCGTGCTGGAGACGCGGCTGGCCGGCTGGGTCGGCACGCGCATCATCATGGAGCAGCGGGTGCTGATCGGCGAGGAGGAGAAAGTGGCCACGCGTGCACTGCTGATCACCGGCATCTACGACCGCCGGCATCGCCGGTTCGTCTCCACCGATCAGATGATGGAGGCCATCGGCGCGCCCATCGTGCCTTCGCCGGAACTGAGCAGGGCCGCGCAGGCGTTGCTTGCGGCGGAAGTGGCGATGAAAGAGGACTGAGGCTCGCGCTGGTCGCGCAGTGTCAGGAGCGCTCAGGCGTCGCGCCAGGGAAGGATCTGCGCCTTGGTCATCATCGTCTGTTCGATCAGGCGCAGGCACTTCTCCCCCGGGCTGACCAGATACCACTGCGCGCTGTTGCGCAGCAGCGGCAGATCGGCGCGGTGATCGGTGTAGGCGACGCGCCACGGCGGCGGATACCCGCGCTCGGCCAGCATCGGAATCTTGTTCTCACCCAGGCAATGACGCTCGCTGACCCACCCTCCCAGGCAGGAGCGCAGGGTGGAGGCGACCAATGGGACGTCCTGCAGACCCTCGCGTTCGAGCAGCGCCTGCGCCAGCGGCTCCCAACACCCCGTGGCGATGACCACCTGGTCGCCCTGCGCGAGATGGTCGCGCAGCCGTTCCACGCCCTGCGTCAGGAACACCGGCTCCGGTCCGCCAAACACCTCGTCGGCATGCGCGACCGCAAGCGCAGCCAGCGCCTCACCGCTACGTCCGAACGTGGCCATCCAGACCGCGAAGCGGACGGGCAGCCGCCGCGTGTGCGGCAGCGCCCAAAGCGGAACCAGCACCGGCAGCGCCAGCACCACACCGGCGATCCGCCACGGCTGGCGTCGCAGCAGCGTTTTGAAGAACCGGCTTGCGGTCTCCCATCCGGTCAGCGTCAAGTCGAAATCGAATACCACCACGTCAGGTTTGGACATCCGTGTCACTCCTTTCAGAAGACGCCTTGCACCAGCAGTTTGTCATCATCGGTCGGTGTGAGCACCAACCCGTAAGCCTCGTTTCCGCGATGGAAGCCTGCCGAACAGATCGCGTCCCAGCCCTGCCCGCAATCCACTTCGGGATGCGCGGCAAAGACGGGCGTGCCCTCGTTGTCGGGCGCGGATACAAGCCATCCGGCCTTGATGAGCAGCGCCTTGGCCTGCGCGTATGGCATGCCGACGGTGATGCCGATCTGCGTCCACGCTGCGGGCAGCGACGGTGCATCAGCGGCATGCACGTGGCCGGCAGACAGCAGGAGCACCACGGCCAGGAACATCGATTTCATCGGCATCACACCAACAACATGGCTGCACAGGATAAAGCGCAGAACCCATCAGAACCCATCCAGCGTCCGCAGCAGTGAGCCAAAGGTCAGATAGAACGAAGTGTGCCCACCCTGCGCGCGGCCGTAGCCGAGGAACACCGGTCCCAGGAACGTATCGGCACCGACGAACAGGCTGCCTGCGGTCTGCATGCCATCCAGGCTGACATCCTCGCGGCGCTGCCAGAATCCGCCCCACTCCACGCTCCCACCGACGTACAGCGGGATGGTCAGCAGCGAATCGGCGTGCGCGACGCGACGGTAATACACCACCCGGGCCAGCGCGGTCTGCGGCGCGAAGATGGATTCTTCCGGATAGCCGGACAGATTGCCCAGCCCACCCAGGAAGCCGTAGGTGGCCAGCAGGTCATCGCCACCGTGTGCGGAGGAGGCGCGCAGGCCCCCCAGCCAGCGGTTCTGGCCGTGTGCCCATGCCCCATCCCACTGCACCCGCGTCACCGCCGCCGAATTGTCGGTGCCGAGCGCGTCGAGATAGTGCTGGCGCGTCACTGACACGCGCTGGCCGCGACTCGGGAAAGCCGAACTGTCGATCGAATCGTGCCGAAGCTGCCAACCGAGGCTGCCCATGTCCGCGCGGTAATTGCCCAGCTCGGTCGGGTTGCCGACGTCCAGGCGCAGGCGCTCACGGCCACGCTCGCCGAACAGCGCGATTTCCCAATCCGGATGTGGCGAATATGCCCAGCGTAGCCCGCCCAGCCACTGGCTGTAGCGGAACTCGGCGAGTGCGCCGCCGCGCATCAGGGCCAGGTCCAGATCGGTGGCGCGGTACTTGGCATAGGTGGACAGCGCATGCCGGCCACTGCTGCCGAACGGCCGGTAGTACTCGGCGAAGGCCTCTTCGACTTCGCCCAGCCCCACGCGCAGTTTCAGCTCCGCGCCCTGCTCGCTGAGGCCGGTACGGGTCAGCTCGGTGATGAGCTGGTAGTTGCTGCTGCCGTCGAAATCATCGGACAGGCGCAGCGCGAAATGCAGGAAATCCGGACCCCAACGTTTGTCCTGCGGTGCAAGCACCAGGCCCTGTTGCCCGTCGCGCTCTTCCAGCCGCCACTGCACCTGCTGGTAGCGGCCTTCGCCGTAGGCCGTGGCCACGTTCTGCTCCACGCGGTCCGGCGCCAGCGGCTGGCCGACCTCCGGCGTCAGGCGCTGCTCGATATAGCGCGCGGTACGTGTCTTATCGCGCAGCACATCGATGAAGGCCACGATCGGCGCTTCATATGCCGGCGGCCGATGCTGGCGGTGGAAGGCGGCGTAGCGGGTGTGATCCACCTGGAAGCGACGAACTGCCGCGACCTCGGCCTGCGTGGCCTGCTCACCGACGCCGACCGCCTGTGGTGAGCGGTTGAAATCCTGGCTGCCCATATCCCCCAGCGGCGGTGTGATCAGCAGATCCTGGGGGCCGAGCGTGGCCAACTGCGCCAGTACTTCGCGCTGCATCAGCACGCTGGCCATCTGGTGACTGATCGCCAAGGGTGAATCCAGCTGCGCTTCGGTCATCAGCGGCGAGCCGACCCGCGACACGATCAGCCGCTGCGCGCCCAGCCGCCGCGCCTCATCGATCGGCACGTTGTCGACCACCCCACCATCGACCAGCAGATGGTCCTCATAGCGCACCGGCGCGAACACGCCCGGCACCGACATGCTCGCGCGGATGGCCAAGGCCAGATCGCCCTGTGCGAACACCACCTTCTCGCCGCTGACGATATCGGTGGCGATGGCCCGGAACGGAATCGGCAGATGATCGAAGTCGCGCACCTGCCAGGTCGGCAGCAGCAGGCGGCGCAGCAGCATCTCCAGCTTCTGGCCCTGGATCAGCCCCTGCGGGAACGCGATCTTGCCGTTGCTCAGGCCGACTTCGACGCCGCCGAGCAGGCGCAGGTCATCTTCCTTGCGGCGCATGCTGCGCTCATCCCGTGGCGGTTTGTCGCGCAGCACCTCGGCCCAGTCGATCCGGTCCAGCACCGCCTCGATCTCGTCGGCGGTGTAGCCGGAGGCATACAGACCGCCGACCACCGCGCCCATCGAGGTGCCGACGATGCAGTCGATCGGTACGCGCTCGCGCTCGAGCACCTTGAGCACGCCGATGTGGGCCGCGCCGCGGGCACCGCCACCGCCGAGGACCAGGCAGGTGCGGGGGCGGTCGGGATCCCGCGTTGCGGAATCAACGGGCGCGGTAGCGGTCTGCGCCACCGCCATGAGCGGGGCGCACGCCAGCGCTGCCAGGACGAACAGCCAGCGGCTGCCAACACGCCGCGTGGCTCTGCCGGTGGCGTGTGCTTGTGCCTGTTGCATTCGATCCCTCATTCCCCGGCACCCGTCATCCCCTTGAAGCGCACTTTGCCTGCCGGGCCGGGCGAGGTCCACCCGTCGCGCGTCGGTCCGCCATCTCAACGGCCGATGGGAAGAAAGCCCACCAGTGCCACGACCAGGCAGACCAGGCCGCCAGCCAGCGGCAGATAGGTGGCCCATACCGGCGCCCCTTGGCCGATCGCGAAGGCAACGAACGCTTCCCGTATGCTTCGACCGGTCAGGAACGGAATGACGACCAGTGCCAGCAGGGGCAACAGCGACGCGAGCCCGAAGCCGAGCAATGCCGGCCGGTGATCGTTGCTGGCGAATCCGCCCAGCGGGTACAGGGCCAAGCCACTGAACAGCCCCACGAAAAACAGGATGTTGGCGACCCGGATCGTGGTGCGGTGACGGCGCCGCAGCGCGGCCCGGGACCAGCCACGGTAGTGCGTCTGCAGTCCCCTCGCCCAGTACGCGACGAGCCATGTGGCGATGATGCCGCCAACGATCCCGCTGCCCGCCGGTCCCCAAGACTGGATATCCATGCCTGCGTCCTTGTGGTCTGACCCGAGTGTAATTCCATCCCCCGCCGAGGAATGCAGAACGGCCGCCCATTTAGGGCGGCCGTGGTTCTGATGCGTATCGCGGCTCACTGATGAGCGGCGCTACCAATGTCTCGCCTCAGCGCTTGGCCGGCGGCGCATTCTTCACATAGGTGTCGAACCAGGTCAGCATTTCCGACACCAGCTGCTCATTGGATTCCAGCGCGGTGTACCAATGCGGTTCGTGCGGCAGCATCACCAGGCGGGTGGTGCCGCCATTGCCGCGGATCGCCTGGAACAGCTTGCGCGACTGGAATGGCTCAGTGCCCGGGTTGGCGTCATCCTCGCCGTGGACCAGCAGCAGCGGCAGCTTGATCTTGTCGGCGTAGAAGAACGGCGAGGCCTTCAGGTACACGTCCTGTGCCTGCCACACCGAGCGACGCTCGTTCTGGAAGCCGAACGGGGTGAACGTCTTATTGTACGACCCACTAGTGGCGACCCCGGCCTTGAACAGATCCGTATGCGCGATCAGATTGGCGGTCATCAGACCCCCATGGCTGTGCCCGGTGACACCAATCCGGTTGCGATCGACCACGCCCAGGTCCACGGCCTTGTCCACCGCGGCCTTCGCATCGGCTTCAAGCTGTTCCAGATACGTGTTGTAGGCGGTTTTCGGGTCGCCGACGATCGGGAACGAGGCGTTGTCGATGATCGCGTAGCCGGCCAGCAGCATCAGCCGGTACGGCGCCAGACGGGTGAAGGTCTGCTGCGAACCGGACACCTGCCCCGCCTGCGCCGCGTTGGCAAAGTCGGCCGGGTACGCGTAGAGAATCGCTGGGACGCGCTGGCCTTCCTTGTACCCCGGCGGCGTGTACAGGGTGAACGACAGGTCCACGCCATCGGCGCGCTTGTAGGTCACCAGGCGCTTCTTGATCTGACGCACTTCGGGGGTCGGGTCCACCAGGTGGGTCAGTGCGTCCGGCTTCGACGCGAACTGCGCTTCGCCCGGCGTGGCGGCGGCGACCCGCTCGCCCAACAGGCGCACGAACGCATTCGGTGCATCGGTCACCGACTGGTGCCACGTGAGGAGGTGGCCAGGCATCGCGCTGAAGCCGATGAACTGCTCATAGGCATCGGCATCGCTGCGGAACAGGCGCTCGGTTTTCAGGCTGCCGAGGTTGAGTGCATCCAGGAAGGGACGATCCCCCTGCGGCGAAGCACCCTGCCCGCGCAGGAACACGCTGTTGCCTTCCTGGCGCACCACGTAGGCACCGGTGGGCAGGCGCTGGTACACGAAATTGCCCGGGTCCTCGTACAGCTCATCACTGGAGAGATCCCACAGCAGGCGACCTTCCTGCTTTGGGTTGTCCACGTTGACGATGCGGGTCTGGCGCCAGTGGCGGTTCTCGTCGTTCTCATCCAGGAAAGCAACGTCAGGCTGCGCGGTCCAGGCCAGGCCTTCGAAACGCTGCGCGGTACGGGCGATCTCGGTAGGCTTGGCGGTGAACGGGGCCTTGAGCATCAGCACGCGGTCACGATGCGGCACGGTGACTTTCCAATCGCCCTTGTCCAAGGCTTCGGCATACACCAGCGTGGCCGGATCGGTCGCGCGCCAATCGAAATCGCGCGGGCCTTCCGGCACGCCGTGCACGGGTACGCGGTCGGCCAGCGGCAGGCTGGCAATCGGCGTGCTGCGGCCGCGGGCAATATCCAGCACCGTCACGTCATTGGCGAAACGCTGGTAGGTCACCGCGTGCGAGAACGGTGCCTTGAGCGTGCTGGTGAGCACATGCACGCCATCCGGTGCGGCCCCGACGCTGTCCAGCAACGCCGGGGCACCCACGGTGCGCACGGTGTTGGAGGTGGTATCCACGACCGCCAGCTGCGACTGGCCGTAATAGGCGAACAGCGCCTCGTCGTACGCACTGGTCAGCGTATCGCGGGCTTCGTAGGTACTGCTTTCGCCCGCCGTCCCCAGCGATTCCTGGATGTCCGGGCCGATCGCCCCTTCGGCGCTTGGCGCCGGACCTTGCTTTGCGGGTACCAGCTTGACCAGCAGCTGCTGGCTGCCACCGAGCCACTGCACGGTGCTGCCAAAAATCGGATTGAGCGCCACCTTCGGCACCTGGCGGACCTGACCGGTGGCCGCATCGCCGACCCACAGCTGCACGCTGTCATCGGCCACGTTCTGGAACGCGAAGCGCTGGCCGTCAGCCGACCACAGCGCCATGCCGGCGCAACCGCTGGGCAAGGCGACCTTGGTGGAGCGGCCGGTGGCGGTCTCCACCACGGTGAAGTCGCCCACGCACGGCGGAATGCCATAGCCGCCGGGCGTGTCGTGGCGGCTGCGGTTTTTGGGCTCCAGGCGCACACCGGCCAGCTTCAGGTACGGCTGGGCAACGCGGGTGATCGAGGGATAGGTCTGCGTGGTCGTCAGCAGCAGGCGCTGGCCGGTCGGGTCGACACTGGGTATCGGCGGCGGCGGTGCCTTGAGCACCTTGAGCAGGCGCTCCGGTGGTGTGGCGTAGCCACTGGCATGGGCCGGCATCGTGCCCAGCGTGGCGAAGGCTGTCACGGTGAACGCCGTGGACCAGAACGTACGAGCAAGCATGCGTGTCCCCTTGGATATGGTGGGAGCCGGCGCGGCAGGGTCGTCGGTCGGCACGTCTCGAATCTAGCACTGCCGTCCTTCCCGAGGATGGGCCAGAAGAAATGGCCGGCGGCTTTTCACCTGATCCGGCAAAGCCTGCCGCAGGCGGCCATCGAGACCGGTATCGCGGTGCGGTACCCTTGTCGTTCCATTGCTTCCGGGTGCCGCTGTGCGAACCGTGCACGCCCTTCGTTATGTCACCCCGCTGCGCGAAGGCGGCTCCCTGCCCGCCGTGGTCGAGACCGACGACGACGGCATGGTGGTGCTCAAATTCCGCGGCGCTGGCCAAGGGCCGAAGGCCCTGATCGCCGAGCTGATCGCCGGCGAGATCGCGCGGACGCTGGGCCTGCCGATCCCCGAGATCGTGTTCGTCGAGCTCGACCGCGAGTTCGCGCGGACCGAGCCGGACCCGGAGATCCAGGACCTGATCCGCGCCAGCGAAGGCCTGAACCTGGGCAGTGATTACCTGCCCGGCGCGATCAACTACGACCCGGCCGCGATGCAGCCCGATGCGGAACTCGCCTCGAAGATCGTGTGGTTCGATGCGTTCACCAGCAACGTGGACCGCACCGCGCGCAATCCCAACCTGATGGTGTGGCATCGCAAGCTGTACCTGATCGACCATGGTGCAGCGATGTACTTCCATCACGATTGGGCCAGTGCGGGCGAGGCCTGCAAGAAGCCCTTCGTGCTGATCCGCGATCATGTACTGCTGCCCTTCGCCACGCAGATTGCCGAGGTCGATGCCGGTCTTGCGGTGATGCTGCCCGATGCGGAGATCGAACGCATCGTCGGCCTGGTGCCGGACAGCTGGCTGGTGGATGAACCCGTGTTCGACAGCCCGGCCGCCTACCGCCAGGCCTATGTCGATTACCTGCAACACCGCCTTCGCGTTCGCGCGGCCTTTGTACAGGAGGCCGTCCGTGCCCACACTGCACACGTATGACTATGCGGTGATCCGCGTGGTGCCCCGCGTGGAACGCGAAGAGTTCATCAACGTCGGGGTCATCGTGTCCTGCCCGGGCGCCAAGCACCTGGAAGCGGCGATCGAACTGGATCTGGAACGGCTGCGCGCCTTCGCGCCCGCCCTGGATATTGAAGGGCTGCAGCCGTGGCTGGATGCCATCGTGGCAATCTGCCGCGGCGATGCGAACGCAGGCCCCATCGCGCAGTTGCCGGCGCGTGCACGTTTCCATTTCTTGACCGCCAAACGCAGCTCGGTGGTGCAGATGTCGAGCACGCATGTGGGCCGCACCGTGGATCCATCAGGTGTGGTGGAACATCTGATGCGGAAGATGGTGCGGGTACCGGTGTAGCGCCGGGTGCTGCCCTCACCCTTTGGGCAGCGCGTAAGCGATCACGTAATCGCCGGCCGGGGTCTCCATGAAGTGGTGGCCACCGGCCATGATGACCACGTACTGGCGCCCGCCAAATTCATAGATCATCGGGTTGGCCTGCCCACCGGCCGGCAGTTTGGCGTGCCAGAGTTCCTTGCCGGTCTTCAGGTCGATCGCGCGCAGCAGATCGTCGGTCGCGGCCGCAATGAAGATCAGTCCGCTGGCGGTGACCACCGAGCCACCGTTGTTCGGCGTGCCGATCTCGATCGGCAGGCCGGAGCGGATGCCGAACGGGCCATTGCCACGGGCGCTGCCGAACGGGCGGTCCCACAGGGTCTTGCCGGTACGCAGGTCGACCGCGCGGATGCCACCGTACGGCGGCTCCTTGCACAGCAGCTTGGTGAACGGCAGGCGCCAGCCAGCGTTGACGTCGATGGCGTACGGCGTGCCCACCTGCGGATCGCCTGCGCCTTCGGCACCGCCCTTGTCGGCGGTGATCTCCTCGCGCGGCACCCAACCCAGCTTGTCCGCCTTTTCGCGCGGCACCAGCCGGTTGTAGTTGGGCATGTCGTTGTAGTTGGCCACGATCACGCCGCGGCGCGGATCCACGGCCACGCTGCCCCAGTCCGAGCCACCGTTGTAGCCGGGATATTCGATGGAGTGACGGTCCGCGGTCGGCGGGGTGTAGAAACCTTCGTAGCTGGCCTCGCGGAACTGGATGCGGCACACCAGCTGATCGATCGGGGTCATGCCCCACATGTCGCGCTCGGTGAGGTCCGGCTTGCGCAGCGTGTGATACAGCGAGAACAGCTGGGTCGGGGAACGCTGCTCCGGCTCGACGCCGCCGGTGGGCACTTTGCGCTCTTCGGCCGGGGTCAGCAGCTTGCCGGTGCGGCGGTCGAGGATGTACATGTCGCCCTGCTTGGTCGGCAGCAGCAGCGCCGGGACTTTGCCGGCGGCGGTCGGGTAGTCGATCAGGGTCGCCTGCGAACCCATGTCGTAATCCCAGACGTCCTTGCGCACGGCCTGGAAGTGCCAGGCCGGCTTGCCGGTGTTGACGTCGATGGCGACCAGCGACGTGGCGTATCTGTTTTCGTTCTCGGTGCGCGAGCCACTCCAGTAATCGCCGGCCGAGTTGCCCATCGGCAGGTAGACCAGGCCGAGTTCGTCGTCACCGGTCGCGGTGGTCCACATGTTCGGGGTGCCGCGGGTATAGGTCTCGCCGGCCGGCGGTGCGCCGTTGCGTTCCGGGCGGACCATATCCCACGCCCAGCGCAGCTTGCCGGTCACGGCATCGTAGGCCTGGATCACGCCCGAGGGGGCGTCGCGGCGCTGGCCATCCAGCACCTGGTGGCCGGTCACGATCACGCCCTGCACGATCGCCGGCGGCGAGGTGATGGAGACATAGCCGGCGGGGCTGTCGCCCATGCCAACGGTGATGTCCACCTGACCGTTGTTGCCGAAGCCTGTGCACAGCTTGCCGGTGGCGGCATCGACCGCGATCAGGCGGCCATCCAGGGTGCCTTCAATGATGCGGGCGGCACAGGCGCCGCGCGGCACCTGGGTCAGCACCGGCACGCCACTGGGGACGGCAAGATCGGCGGCGACATCGTTCAGCGCGGTGTCCTGCGCGGTGGCCGGCACTTCGTAATAGGAGACGCCACGGCAGGCCGCGGTGTACGGAATGGACGTGTCCTTGATCTTCGGGTCGTAGCGCCAGCGCTCGGTGCCATCGGCCGCGTTAAGCGCGACCAGCTGATTGCGCGCGGTGCACAGGTAGAGGCTATCGCCGACTTTCAGCGGCGTGGTTTCCGCGCCCCAGCGCTTCTCCGGCAGATCACCGGTGCGGAACAACCAGGCCTGCTCCAGCTTGGCCACGTTATCCGGGGTGATCTGCTGCAGCGGCGAGAAGCGCGTGGCGGCATTGTTGCGGCCATAGGCGGCCCAGTCGCCATCCACCGGGCGGTCGGCCGGCTGCAGGGGCGCATCGGCGGTCGGTGCCAGGCCGGTGCTGGTCATCGGTTCGGGGAACGCGCCCTCGGCGGCGGTAACGCCGTGCGGCACGAAGGCCAGGGTGAAGGCCGCGACGAACACGAGCGCGAGCACGCCGGCGATGCCACGCGAGACCTTGCGTGAGACCGGGCGATCCAGCGTGGGCAACAGCAGCGACAGCACGAAGCCGATGGCCACGATCAGGCCCAGGCGCGGTACCCAGCGCCAGTAGTTGCTGCCCGACTCCCACCATGTCCACAGCAGCGTGCCGACGAACACCAGCGCAAACCACAGCGCGCCGCTGTAACGGCCCCGCCACAGCTGTACGCCAGAGATCAACAGGCCGACACCGGCCAGCACGTAGTACCAGGAACCACCGAGGCTGGCGAGCCAAGCGCCCCCTGCGGTGAATACAACCCCCAGCAACAGAATGACAATGGCCAGCACAGCCACCAGCCAATGGCGGGGGCGGCGGGTCTGCGTCGTGGTGGACATCGGTCTCTCCTGGAGCGCGAAGATCGCCGACATTGCTGCCGGCCCCGCGGCTCTTATCCCACCGGGGTCGTGAACGTTGCGCGTTCTTTGCAGCGGTCGCCAACGTCGGCACAGCCGACGATGAAACCCGGCAAGCCCCTGCCCCACAACGAAAAACGCCGGCGTGTGCCGGCGTTCTCCGTGTGACTCCCACTGGCAGGGCTTACGCCTCCGGGGGTGTCACTGCCGGGCTGGCCTCGATGGCTGCCGGTGTCTCTTCTTCCACACCCTCGTCCAGCGAGGCGTCCATGCGTTCCACCGCCTGGAGTTTCTCTTCCTTGGACAGACGGATCAGGGTCACGCCCTGCGTGTTGCGGCCGACGCGCGAGATTTCCGAACCACGGGTGCGCACCAGGGTGCCACCATCGGAAATCAGCAGCACTTCGTCGCGCGGCCCCATCAGCACCGCACGCACCAGCTTGCCGTTGCGCTCGGTGGTCTGGATGCCGATCACGCCCTGCGTGCCACGGCCCTTGCGTGGGTAATCCGGCAGCGGGGTGCGCTTGCCGTAGCCGTTCTCGGTCGCGGTCAGGATGTACAGCGCGTTGTCATCGTCAGCCCCGTTCTCGATCACGGCATCACCGCTGTCGATCACGGTCTCGTCGACCTGGCTCTCATCCTCGTTCTCGTCTTCACTGCCGCCCGCACTCTCGGCCACGATCAGACTGACCACTTCCTCGCCCTTGGGCATCTTGATGCCGCGCACGCCGGTAGCGGTACGGCCCATCGAGCGGACCTTGTCCTCACCAAAGCGCACGGTCTTGCCGTTGGAGGCGAACAGCAGGATGTCGCGCTCACCGTCGGTCAGGCCGACGCCGACCAGCGCGTCACCCTCATCGAGGTTGATCGCGATCTTGCCGCGTGCCAGACGGAAGGCGAACTCGCTGAGCGGGGTCTTCTTGACGGTGCCGTTGCGGGTGGCGAAGAACACGAACTGGCCTTCGGCATACTCGCGGACCGGCAGCACGGCCTGCACCCGCTCACCGGCTTCCAGCGGAATCCAGTTGATGATCGGGCGGCCACGGGCGTTGGAACCGGCTTCCGGCAGCTGATGCACCGGCAGCCAGAATACCTTGCCCGCACTGGTGAAGGTCAGCAACGTATCGTGCGTGTTGACCAGCCACAGCTGTTCGATGAAATCCTCTTCCTTGGTCGACGCGGCGCTGCGGCCACGGCCACCGCGGCGCTGGGCCCGGTAGGCGCTGACCGGCTGGCGCTTGGCATAGCCGGCGTGCGACAGGGTGACCACCACGTCTTCCGGGGCGATCAGGTCGAGGATGTCCAGGTCTTCTTCGCTGTGGCGGATCTCGGTGCGGCGTTCGTCACCGAACTCGGTACGCACGTTGATCAGTTCTTCGCGGATGACCTGCAGCAGACGGTCGGGATCTTCCAGGATTTCGATCAGCCCGGCGATCACTTCCAGCAGCTGCTTGTACTCGTCGGTCAGGCGGTCCTGCTCCAGCCCGGTCAGGCGATGCAGGCGCATTTCCAGGATCTGGGTCGCCTGGATCTCGGTCAGCTGGTAGCCGCCCTCGAGCAGGCCCACACCCTTGGGCAGATCATCCGGACGCGACGCTTCGGCACCGGCGGCGCCCAGCATCGAGCCGACCAGGCCCGGCTCCCACAGGCGGGCGAGCATGCGTTCGCGCGCTTCGGTGGGGTTCGGCGAGGTCTTGATCAGTTCGATCATCTCGTCGATGTTGGCCAGCGCGACGGTCAGGCCTTCCAGCACGTGCGCACGGGCACGCGCCTTGCGCAGCTCGAACACGGTGCGGCGGGTGACCACTTCGCGGCGGTGACGCACGAAGGCCTCGAGCATCTGCTTGAGGTTCATCAACTGCGGGCGGCCATCCACCAGCGCCACCATGTTGATGCCGAACACCGACTCCATCTGGGTCTGCTGGTAGAGGTTGTTCAACACCACTTCCGCCGACTCGCCACGCTTGATCTCGATGAAGATGCGCATGCCGTCCTTGTCGGACTCATCGCGCAGTTCACTGATGCCTTCGAGCTTCTTTTCCTTGACCAGCTCGGCGATCTTCTCGATCAACCGGGCCTTGTTCACCTGGTACGGGATCTCGGTCACGATGATCGATTCGCGGCCGTTGTCAGCCACTTCGACCTCGGCCTTGGCGCGGATGCGCACACGGCCACGACCGGTCCGGTACCCGGCAACGATGCCGGCGGTGCCGTTGATGATGCCTGCGGTCGGGAAGTCCGGGCCCGGGATGAACTCCATCAGGCCGTCGACGTCGATCTCGGGATTGTCGATCAGCGCGATGCAGGCGTTGATCGATTCGGTCAGGTTGTGCGGCGGGATGTTGGTCGCCATGCCCACCGCGATACCGGCCGAACCATTGACCAGCAGGTTCGGGAACCGGGTCGGCATGACCGTCGGCTCCAGTTCCTTCTCGTCGTAGTTGGGCTGGAAATCGACCGTTTCCTTCTCGATGTCCGCCATCAGCTCATGGGTGAGCTTGGACATGCGGGCTTCGGTGTATCGCATCGCAGCGGCGGAGTCGCCGTCGACCGAGCCGAAGTTACCCTGGCCATCGACCAGCATGTAACGCAGCGAGAACGGCTGCGCCAGACGCACCAGCGTGTCGTACACCGACTGATCGCCATGCGGGTGGTACTTACCGATGACGTCACCGACGATACGCGCCGACTTGAAGTAAGGCTTGTTGGCGTGCGCGTTGAGTTCACTCATCGCGAACAGCACGCGGCGATGCACCGGCTTGAGGCCATCGCGCGCATCCGGGAGTGCGCGCCCCACGATCACGCTCATCGCGTAATCGAGGTAACTCTTGCGCATCTCGTCTTCCAGGTTGACCTGGATGATTTCCTTGGCGGTTTCTGCCATTCGGGTTCCGTTGTCTGGTAGCGGTCCAGTCCGTCACGACCGCCCTTTCGGGGCAGTTGCGCCGGAATCTCGATTAACCGTTGGATTCTACCACAGCAGGCCGTTCTCCGCCTGCTTTTACGGGGGTTTTACCGGCAAGAATCAGGAACTTACGAGGGCGTTGCCGGACGCTGGGGTGGGTACCGACCCATGCTCATCGGCGGTACCGACCAACGGTTGGCCGCTACCGGGCAGGCCACGACCCTTGGTCGTGGCGCGGGCCGCAGCAGGCCTCAGCCGAAGGCGGCCTGCATGTTGGCCACTGTCGGGCTCAGGATCACCCCGCGTTCGGTCACGATGGCATCGATCAGGCTGCCCGGGGTGACATCGAACACCGGGTTCCAGGCGGCGATGCCCTCGGCCACGGTGCGGGTGCCGCCCACGCCGTACAGCTCGCCCGGGTCGCGCTGCTCGATCTCGATCTGCTCGCCGTCGGCGGTGTCCATGTCCACTGTGGAGGAAGGCGCCACCACCATGAACTTCACGCCGTGGTGGCGGGCGGCGATGGCCAGCTGGTAGGTGCCGATCTTGTTGGCGGTATCCCCGTTGGCGCAGATGCGGTCCGCACCCACGATGACCCACTGCACCGCACCGGTCTTCATCAGGTGCGAGGCCGCCGAATCGGCGATCAGGGTGGCGTCGATGCCGTCCTGCTGCAGCTCCCACACGGTCAGGCGCGCGCCCTGCAGCCACGGCCGGGTCTCACCGGCGAACACGCGGGCGATGCGGTGCTGGGCCATGCCGGCACGGATCACGCCCAACGCGGTACCGAAGCCGGCGGTGGCCAGCGAGCCGGTGTTGCAGTGGGTCAGCACGCCGCTGCCCGCCTCGATCAAGCAAGCGCCCAGCGCGCCCATGTGACGGTTGGCAGCCAGGTCCTCCTCGGCGATCGCCTGCGCCTCGGCAGCCAGCACCTGCTGCCAGTCGGCACCAGCCGGGGCCAGCGCGCGGCGCATCCGGGCCAGCGCCCAGGCCAGATTCACGGCGGTCGGGCGGGAGGCATTGAGGCGCTGCAGCGCCGGTTCCAGCTTCAGCAGCGCCTGGGCGCCATCATCGGCCTGCACCTCGTTGGCCGCCAGTACCACACCCCAGGCGGCCGCAATGCCGATGGCCGGCGCGCCGCGCACGGTCAGCGCGTGGATGGCCTCGGCGACTGCATCGCTGTCGCGGCACTCCACGTGCTCGACAATGAACGGCAGTTTGCGCTGGTCGAGCAGCTGCAGGCTCTCGCCGGTCCACAGGATCGGGCGGATATGGTCGTAACGGGCGTAATCGATATCGGTGGATGCGTTCATCGGCCCATTGTAGCGGCGCGCCGATGCGGGCGGAATCGCGTGCTCAGTTGACCGCGAACTCGGCGCGGCAGCCCTTGTCCACCCACACCCCGCGGCTGTCCCAGCCCCAACTGCTGCCCTGCTCGCAGGGCGTGCCGGAGAGCTGCTTGTTGAGCGTGGCACCGTGGGTGATCCCGGCGCCACAGAAGCGGCGCTGACGGGATTTGGATTCGCAGACGAGAATGCGTGGCACGTTGAGGAAGCCGCTGCCATCGGCGGCACCGACCTCGAACTCGCCCTGGCAACCGCGGGTCACCCAGATCTCGTTGCGGCGGTAGCCCCAGCTGTGACCTTCGCGACACGGCAGCGAGGTGAGCTGGCGAAGCAGGCGCACCGGCGCACCCTGCAACACCACCGGACAGCTCTGCGGGCGGCCATTGGATTCACAGCGCACGACGCGGCGCGTGCGACGCTCTCCATCGGCGCGGGTGGCGGCAACGGCCGTGCGCGCGCGGAACTCAGCGCGGCAGCCCAAGGTGACCCAGACGCCGGAGCGATCGGTGCCCCACTCCGAGCCACGCACACAACTGTTGTCGGACAGCTGGCGGATCAGATCCACGCCGCGCTCGGTGGGAATATCGCAGTGCACCCATCCCATATCGCGCGATTCGCAGCGCACCACTTCGCCGGCATAGCCGCCCGCCTGCGCGAGGGCCGTCTCCGGCATCAGCGCAGTCCACAGCAACACCGGCCACAAGGGCATGCCCGCGCCTACCAACAGCTTCATCAACTCGATCCCTGCCACGCCTGAACGATCACCTGACCACCTTCGGACATCCGGTGTGATCAGAGCATCATCATGCAGGCCGCGCAAGACGCGAATGCGTCAAAACGCCTCAGGCGTGGGCGAAATCCAGAGCCAGCACATCGGCGATCCGGCCGGTGCCGTTCATCGCCATCAACAAGCGGTCCACACCGACCGCGACACCCGCGCAATCGGGCAGGTCCGGCAGCGCTGCGAGCAGGTGTTCATCCAGCGGCGGCAGCACGTCGCCACGTGCGGTGCGTATCGCATGGTCGCGCTCGAAACGCGCGCGTTGCTCAACCGCGTCGTTCAGCTCGTGATAGCCATTGGCCAGTTCGACACTGCCCAGGTACAGCTCGAAACGCTCGGCCAGGGGCGGTGTACCGGGACGGATCCGGGCCAGTGCCGCCTGGGTCGCGGGCCAGTCATGCACGACCGTCATGGTGTCGTCACGGAAGTGCGGCTGGATGCAGTGGGTCATCAGCAGATCGAGCCAATCGTCGCGGGTGAGCCCATCGGCATCGATGCGGATCTCGGCCAGCGGCGCCTGCAGCTGTTCCAGGTTGGCCTGGAACGGGTCCAGCCCGATGTGCCGCTGGTAGAGACCGCGGTAATCGATCACCTCCAACGTGGCCTCGCGCTGGACCAGCTGCAGCGCGGCGCGCACCAGCTCGGCGGTCTCGCCCATCAAGCGGCGTTGATCCCAGCCGACCCGATACCACTCCAGCATGGTGAACTCGGGGTTGTGGCGGCCACCGGCCTCGCCATTACGGAACACGCGGCCGAGTTCGTAACAGTCCCCCACCCCGGCGGCGAGCAGCCGCTTGAGCGGAAACTCCGGCGAGGTGCGTAGCCAGCGTTGCGGCGTGCCTGCATCCACGTGCCCGCTGAAGCGGGTGTGGAAGCTGTCGATGTTCGGCTCGGTATTGCCGGCGGCGGAGAGGATCGGCGTTTCCACCTCCAGCACATCGCGCGCGGCGAAGAAGCTGCGGATCAGCGCGTTGAGCGCGGCACGCTGGCGCAGCGCGGCGATCATGCGCGCGCGTCCTTCAGGCGCTGGGCCAACGGCAGGGTGAGCAGATCGCGGGTGTCATCCACATAGCCGGTGGCCAGGTACAACCGGCGCGCCAGTTCGTTGTGGTGGTTTACCTCCAGGCGCATGCGTTCCACGCCCCGCGCATTGGCACGCTGCTCCAGAATCGCCAGCGCCTGCTTGCCGCGCCCTCTGCCGCGCGCGGCATGGGCCAGGTAGAGCTCGTCCAGCAGCGCGAAATGACCGCCCTGCTCCAGGCTGAAGCCCATCGCCAGCGCCCCATAACCCACCACAGCGCCCGCCTCGTCCAGCCACAACAACACTTCGCCATTGCGCGGATCTTCCAGCAGTGCGGCCAAGGCATTGCGGACCCGGGTGTCGTCGAAATCGAGTTTATCTTCGGCGTAGAAATCACGCATCAGCCCGATCAACAGCGCGGTGTCAGCCACGGTGGCCAGGCGGAAATCAAGGGGAATGGTCTGCATGCGATCTCTCTTGTTCAATGCTGCGCGAGGAAAGCGACCAGCTGGTCTTCGTCCCAGACCGGCACGCCCAGCTCCTGCGCCTTGGTCAGCTTGGAGCCGGCCTCGGCGCCCGCCACCACGAACGAGGTCTTCTTGGACACACTGCCGGCCACCTTGGCGCCCAACGCTTCCAGGCGCGCCTTGGCCTCATCGCGATTCATCTGCGACAACGTTCCGGTCAGCACGGCGGTCTGGCCCTCCAGCGGACCTGCTGCCTGCTCGGCCTGTTCCGGCGCCAGCGCCAGCAGCCTCTGGCGGTACTCCTCGGCCTTGAGCAGCATCGGGCCGTGGCCCTCGCTGTCCAGCCAGTCGGCCAGGCCCATGGCCACCTCGTTGGGCAGGCCGGCGGCCACGAAGCGTACCGGCTCGGCATCCAGCAGCGCGGCAGCGTCCGGCAGCACGGCGACCAGCTTCTCGGCGCGCAGGCGGGTGATGCCCGGAATCTCCGCCTCGACCAACAACTGCGCGAAATCCAGACCCTCGCGCAGCTTGGCGATCGGCGGGTGCACATCGCTGATGCGCACCTGACCGACCTGCAGCAGGGCATCGATCGCCTCCTGGTTGCCGGCCTGTTCGAAGAAGTGGCCGAGCGAGCGCGCGACTTCGCCGCCGATATCGGGCACGCGCTTGAACAGCGGCCACGGCAGGTGGCGGATCAGCTGCAGATCGCCGAACCAGGTCGCCAGGGCCTTGGCGGTGCTTTCACCGACATGCTCGATGCCCAGCGCGAACAACAGGCGCTCCAGCGTGGTGGTACGGCTGGCGTCGATGGCGCCGATCAGATTGTCGGCCCACTTGGTGGCGATCTTCTTCGTGTTCCAGGTGAACGTGGCCGGCATCGCCAGCGCCTGCGCGCGCCATCCCGCATCGCTGCCATCCAGCTTGAGCAGCCCGCGGAGATAGTCGCCACTGCCTTCCGGCGGCAGATGCAGGCCGATCTGGCTGGCCAGCGCCTCGGGCGATTCGGCATCCAGCACCAGCTTGAGCTGCAGCAGTTGATCGCGCTGCAGACGGTACAGATCCGACACGCCGCGCACGATGCCGGCATCGACCAGCGTCTCGATGTACTTGCCGCCCAATCCGTCGATATCCATCGCACGGCGCGAGGCGAAGTGCGCGATGGCTTCCTTGCGCTGCGCCGGGCAGCTCAACTCACCCGAGCAGCGCCAGGCGGCCTCGCCCTCTTCGCGGACGATCTCCGAACCGCACACCGGGCACTGCGAGGGCATCTGCCACGGCGTGGTACCGGCGGGGCGGCGATCAGCGATCACACTGACCACTTCCGGGATCACATCGCCGGCGCGGCGCACGATCACCGTATCGCCCACGCGGACATCCAGACGCGCGATCTGGTCGGCGTTGTGCAGCGTCGCGTTGGACACGATCACGCCGGCCACGGCCACCGGTGCCAGGCGCGCCACCGGGGTCGCCGCGCCGGTGCGGCCGATCTGGATCTCGATCGCCTCCACCGTGGTGGTCTGCTCCTGTGCCGGGAACTTGTGCGCGATCGCCCAGCGCGGGGCACGCGCGACGAACCCCATCTGTTCCTGGCCGGCGCGGTCATCGAGCTTGTAGACCACCCCGTCGATATCGAAGGCCAGGCCATCGCGGCGCTCGCCAATGTCACGGTAATAGGCCAGCAGCCCGTCCGCACCTTCCACCACCTGGCACAGGTCGCTGACCGGGAAGCCCCATGCACGCAGCTGGGCCAGCGTGGCCGAGTGGGTGGGCGGCAGTTCACCGCCGTCGACCTGGCCGATGCCATAGGCGTAGAAACTGAGCTTGCGCCTGGCGCTCATCTTCGGATCCAGCTGGCGCAGCGAGCCGGCCGCGGCGTTGCGCGGATTGGCCAGCACCTTGCCGTCATGCAGCCGGGCATCGGCGTTGTAGGCCTCGAAATCAGCGCGGGCCATATAGACCTCGCCGCGTACTTCCAACACCCCGGGCCAGCCCTCGCCTTTGAGCACCTGCGGGATCACGCTGATCTGGCGCAGGTTGGCACTGACATCCTCACCGGTGGCGCCATCACCCCGGGTTGCGCCCTGGACGAAGCGGCCATTCTCGTAGCGCAGGCTGATCGCCAGGCCGTCGAGCTTGGGTTCGGCGGAGAAGTAAAGCGTGCTCCGGCGCAGGCGCTCGCTGATGCGGCGCACGAAATCCTGGACTTCTTCATCGCTGAAGGCATTGCCCAGCGACAGCATCGGCACCGCATGGCGGACCTCGGCGAAACGCGAGGAGGCCTTGCCACCGACCTGCCGGGTCGGCGAGTCGGCCACGGCCAGCTCCGGGTGCGCCTGCTCGATCGCTTCCAGCTCGCGCACCAGCCGGTCGTACTCGACGTCGGGAATCAGCTGCTCATCGCGCTCGTGGTAGGCCTTGCCGGCCTCCCCGATCTGGCGGCGCAGGACGTCGGCACGTGCGGCGGGGCTGGGGGTCATGCGGAAGGCGATCCTGGTGGGGCATTCAATTTTACCCCTCCCCCCGCTCCTGCGCGCAGTGAAGAACGCTTGCCGCCGATCCGCCGTGGCGCTAGCGTGCGCCAAACCCCTTGTTTCCGGTGCCCCGTGACCCCTGCCCTCGTCGCTTCCCGTCGCTCGTTCCTGCAACTGGCCGGTACCGGCCTGGCGTTGTCCGGCCTGGGCGCACTGCCTGCATCGGCCGCGCCGTCGCGCGCACTCCCCGCCAGCGCAGGACCGGTGCTGCTGAACTTCAACGAATGCCCGTATGGGCCAGCGCCCGCCGCGCAGGCCGCGGCGCGCGACATCGTCGCCGGCAGCGGGCGGTATCTGTTTGCGCTGGCCGGCGAGCTGCGCGACCTGTTCGCCCAGCAGGAAGGCATCGGCAAGGATCACGTGCGGCTGTATCCGGGCTCCAGCGAGCCACTGAACCGGGCGGCAGTGCTCTGGACCTCGCCTGGCGCGGGGCTGGTGGTCGCTGATCCCACCTTCGAGGCGCTGGGCGATCTTGCCGCTGCGCGTGGGGCCGCGGTGGCCAAGGTACCGCTGCGCGCGGACGGGGCACACGACGTGCGTGCGATGGCGGCGGCTGCCGCGACGGTCAATGCCGGCTTGCTGTACCTATGCAACCCCAACAATCCCACCGGCTCGATCACCCCGGCGGCCGACATCGCCTGGCTGCTGGCCAACAAGCCTGCGCAGACCCGGGTGCTGGTCGATGAGGCCTACCTGCAGTACAGCGAACAACGCTCGGTGATCGCCCAGGTGATGCAGCGCGATGACGTGATCGTGCTGCGCACCTTCTCCAAGCTCTACGGCATGGCCGGCCTGCGCCTGGGTGTGGCGGCTGCGCATCCGGATCGGCTGAAGGAACTGGCCAGCCTGGGCGACAACCCGTTGCCGGTTACGGCGGTGGCCGCCGGGCTGGCGAGCCTGCGCGATCCCGGGTTGATTGCACAGCGCAACGCAGAGAATGCCGTGGTGCGGCAGGAGACCATCGGCTGGCTGGGCAAGCGCGGTTTTACCTGCGTGCCTTCCGAAGCGAACTGTTTCGTGGTCGATGTGCAGCGCGACGGCGCAGCATTTTCCGCGGCGATGGCCGAGCGCGGCGTGGTCATCGGCCGCAGCTGGTCGATCTGGCCGCAGCGGGTGCGGGTAACGGTCGGCACCGAGGCCGAGATGGCCCGGTTCCGTGAGGCGTTCGAGGCGGTGGTCAGCCGCAACGGGTAAATGTAGCGCCGACCGTTGGTCGGCTCTACATGATCACCAACGCGGTGCTTTGGTCAGCGGCGGGGCCTGGTGCTGGCGGTCGTAGGCACGCAGTTCGTCGCGGATGTGCGCGATGCGCTGGCGACCCAGGGCGTTGCGGCTGTCATCGAGCACCACGCCATCGAGCAGTTCGCCCATGCGCTGCACGGTCGGCAGCATCTTTTCCCAGGCGTCCAGCGCGGTCAGCGGGGCCGGCAGGGTCAGGAAGAAGGCGATCGCCGGCGTTTCCATCTCGCGGATGTTGGCCATGTCGAAACTGCCCGGCTTCATGATGCTGGCCATCGAGAAGATCGGGCCACGCTCGGGGTGGCCTTCGACCAGACGGTGGAAAACATTCATGTGGCCGAACACCAGGCCGGTCTTTTCCGCAGCGACGACGATGTCTTCGCCACGCAGCTGCTCACCGGCACGGGCGGCCACGAACAGCGAGACGATCTTGTCGAAATCCTGGGTGGTGCGCTTGCCAAGGTCACTGGCCGGACCGGCATCCACCTCGGGCAGGCCGAGTTCGGGCTGGGTCACGCCGTCTTCGCCCACCACGGGCGCAGCGCCGTCGGCCGGGATCTCGCCCTCGCCCAGTACGGGCTCGCGGCGCTGGCCGTTGGTGCCTTCGGCACCCTCGACGCGGCGGCCCTGCATTTTCTTTTTCGGACGGCCAAACAGGAAGATCGCAGCGATCAACAGCAGGCCGGCGGCCAGGATGCCGATGCGGAGCAGTGCCATGTCGGACATTCGGGAGGTTCTCCGGCTAAATCATTCAGGTACTTAAGGATGGCACGTCACGCCGCGCCCGCCAATCGTGCGGCTTCCTCCAGGTCGACACTGACCAGTCGGCTGACGCCCGGTTCGCGCATGGTCACGCCGGAAAGCTGGTGCGCCGCCTCCATCGTGGCCTTGTTGTGGCTCACAAACAGGAACTGAACCTTCTCGCTCATTTCCTTGACCATGTTGGCCAGGCGGCCGACGTTGGCTTCGTCCAGTGGCGCGTCCACCTCGTCCAGCAGGCAGAACGGCGCCGGGTTGAGCTGGAAGATCGCAAACACCAGCGCCACCGCGGTCATCGCCTTCTCGCCACCGGACAGCAGCGAGATGCTCGATACCCGCTTGCCCGGCGGCCGCGCCATGATCGCAACACCGGTGTCGAGCAGGTCTTCACCTGTCAATTCCAGATACGCGTGGCCACCACCGAACAGGCGCGGATACAGCTGCTGCACGCCGGCATTGACCCGGTCGAAGGTGTCCTTGAAGCGGCCGCGGGTCTCGCGGTCGATCTTGCGGATCGCGTCTTCCAGGGTTTCCAGCGCGGTGGTGAGGTCGGTGTTCTGGGCGTCCAGGTATTCCGAACGCTGCGAGGCCTCGCCGTATTCCTGGATGGCGGCCAGGTTCACCGGCTCCAGGCGGCGCATGCGGCCGTCGATCTGATGGACCGTCTGCTCCCAGTCGGTGATGCGCGCATCCTCGGGCAGGCCGTTGATCACGTCCTGCAGCACGAACCCGGCCTTCTCCACCGAGGCCGACAGCTGGTCGGCGCTGAGCACCAGCGCCTGCTGATCCAGCTTGCGCTGGGAAATCCGCTCGCGCTGCGCCAGCGCCTGTTCGTCGCGCTGATGGCGGGTCTGTTCGAAGGTGCGCAGCTCGGCATCGATGCCATCCAGCAGCGTACGGGCCTCACCGAGCACGCGGTCTGCACGCACGCGCTCGCCGAGCGCGTTCTGGTGTTCGGCTTCGAGCGTCTTGACCGGCGAATCGCCTTCGTCGAGCTGCGAGTGCAGTTCGCCCAAGCGGGTATCCAGCTGCCCGCGCTGCGTGCTCATGCGCTCCAGTGCCTGGCTCAGCGAGGCGATCTGCGCCCGTTGTGATTCCAGGGTCAGTGCCAGCGAGTGCGCCGCCTCGCGTACGTTGCGCGCCTGGTCGCGCGCCTGATCGCGCGCATCGGTGAGCTGGCGGCGCTCGCCCTCCAGCGCGGCGCGGACCGATTCCAGATCGCCCATGCTGGTGACCGCATCGTCCAGCCGCGCGCGCGCTTCGCGCACCTGCTCGCGGCCGGCATCCAGCGTTTCCAGCAGTTGCACCAGCTCGCCTTCGATGCGATCGATGCGGGTGCGTGCGGCCTCCACTTTGCCCTGCTGGCTCTGCAGCTGACCGCCGAGTTCGGACACGCTGCGATGCGCCAGGTACAGCTGGCGCTGCGCGTCTTCGCGCTGCTGCTCACCCGCCAGCAACTGGTCACGGAAACCGGACAACTGCTGTTCCAGGGCCGCTTCGCGGTCCTGCAGGGTTTCAATCTGCTCGCGCAGGGTGACGATCTCGCGCTCACGCAGCAGCGCGCCCTGCTTGGCCGCGCCGGAGCGCGACACGCGCACCCAACCTTCGCCCAAGCGCTCGCCACCGCGGGTAATGACCGAATCGCCCTCACCCAGCGTCGCCTGCAGTGCACGCGCGGCCTCGAGATCCTCGGCGGCATGCAGGCGCGCCAGCAGGCGACGGATCGCGGTCGGGCCCTGCACTTTCGCGGCCAAGGAGGTCGGCGCGACGTCCAGCGCGGCCTGCTCGGCCGAGACCAGCGCGATGCGGCCTTCGCCGAGTTCGCCCAGTGCGTCCACCAGCGATTCCGGTGCATCGACCAGCACGCCTTCGATCAGCTGGCCGAGCGCGCTTTCCACGGCGTTTTCCCAGCCACTCTCCACGGTCAGGCGCTCACCGACGCGCGCGCCGGAATCCAGCCCACGTGCCTTCAGCCATGCCACCGCAGCGCCCTGCTCCTGGCCCAGCGCGGCCTGCTGCAGGGTTTCCAGCGAGGACAAACGGCCGCGTGCGGCCTGGGCCTGCTTGCGGATCTCGGCCAGCTCGGTCTGGCCGGTACGCTGGCGATCCTGCAGCCCGGCCACGACAAGTTTGCGTTCTTCCACCTGTTCGTTGAGCGTGTCCAGCGAGGCCTTCTGGGTCTCGTGCTGGATGTGCAGCTCCTCGAACACCTCGGCCAATGCGTCCAGATCCAGCCCGGTGCGCTCGGCCTGCAGCGACTCGCGGCGGCGGTCGGCTTCCAGCACCTGGCGGTCCAGATAGTCCACGCGGGTACGTTCAACTTCACCGGCGCGCGAGGCTTCCGAGGTATTGCGGGTATGGGCTTCCCAGCGCTGCTGCCAATCGGCCAGACGGGCCTCGGCGTCGCGCAGGGCTTCCTGCTTGATTTCGTTCTCTTCCTGCAGCTGCTCCAGGCGCGGCTCGGCGTCATCGACCGCCTCGCGCAGCACCATCAGCTTGGCCTCATCGCCACTGATGTGCTGGCCCAGATCGGCCAGTGCCTGCTGGGCTTCATCGCGCGCCTTGTTGAGTCGCTGCGACATCTCGCGCTGATGCTGGATCTGCTGCTCAAGGCGCGCCAGCGTACTGCCGACCTGGTACACCTCGGCCTGCGCGGTGTTGAGCGCATCGGAGGCTTCTTCGCGGCGCAGGCGGCTGGTTTCAATGCGGGCTTCGGCGTCACGCTGTTCGGCGATCAACTGCTGCAGGCGCGTTTCCTCGCGCGACAGCGCTTCGCGCAGGCCCCCGAGGCGCCCATCCAGGCCGCGGTACTCCAGCGCCTTCCACTCGGCATCCTTGACCTTGCGCTCTTCCTGCAACGCCTGGTACTGCTCGGCCTGGCGCGCCTGGCGCTTGAGGTGTTCGAGCTGCTTGCCGATTTCCTCGCGCAGGTCGCCCAGGCGATCCAGGTTTTCGCGGGTATGCCGGATGCGGGTTTCAGTTTCCTTGCGGCGCTCCTTGTACTTGGAGATGCCGGCGGCTTCTTCCAGATACACCCGCAGGTCTTCGGGCCGGGCCTCGATGATCTTGCTGATCATGCCCTGCTCGATGATCGAGTAGCTGCGCGGCCCCAGGCCGGTGCCGAGGAACAGATCGGTGATGTCGCGGCGGCGGCACTTGGTGCCGTTGAGGTAGTAGTTGCTGCTGCCATCGCGGCTGACGGTACGCTTCACCGAGATCTCGTTGAACGAGGCGTACTCGCCGGTGATGGTGTGGTCGGTGTTGTCGAAGATCAGTTCGACGACAGCCTGCGAAACGGGCTTGCGGGCGGAGGAGCCGGAGAAGATGACGTCGGTGAGCGAGTCGCCGCGCAGGCGGCTGGCGGAGCTTTCGCCCATGACCCAGCGCACGGCGTCGATGATGTTGGATTTGCCACAGCCATTGGGCCCCACCACGCCGGTCATGTTGGTCGGCAGGTGCAGCGTGGTCGGATCGACGAAGGATTTGAATCCGGACAGCTTGATCGTGGACAGACGCATGGCGTGATGGTTTTCCGGGCGAAGGCCTGAAGCGACCCCCACCATGGTGGATTACGGAGCGGATTTACCCTTCAAACCATTGATGTTGCAGGGTTTCAATGGCCCCGGGGGCGACGCGATAGCCTGAGTATAACGGGGCGGGTGTTCGGCGGGCTGCGGGGGTTGGACCTGGTGGCAGCTGGAGCTGGGGCCAACGCCGAAGCGGAAGCGGAAGCCGAAGCCGAAGCCGAAGCCGAAGCCACATTTTCGGGTAACCCGAGGCGGGGCGGCGTGGGTGGGGTCGCGGGACCCGCCGTGAACCCGTCCATGGGGGCTCGTAATGCGCCATCCATGGCGCCTTACGGTCCCGCCACCCCACCCACGCCATCCCGTAGACAGAGGGCTGGTGTGCGGGGGAACAGCCAAGGCAGAACAACCAAGGCGCAACAGCCAAGGCGCAACAGCCCGGAACAGCTGGGACCGGACCCAAGCTGGCCGAGTTGGCCAAGCTGGTCGAGCTGGGCGAGCTGGGCGAGCTGACCCTCCATCGCCGACGCGCCGGAACGGGGGTAGAGCCACGCCATGCGTGGCTGGGGCCGTACCTGGAACCCAAAGCATCCACGCATGGCGTGGATCTACCCAAGCCGGCCGTCTATCCAATGGCGCAGAGCCCGCCTGCCCTGGAACGCTGAGGTTGCCCTGCCCTCCCAACCGCCACACCGGAAACCACGCTGGAGGGTGCCGGGTAGCCCGGCCCGGGACCGTAAGGCGCCATGGATGGCGCATTACGAGCCCCCATGGATGGGTTCACGGCGGGTCCCGGGCCGGGCTACCCGGCGCCCTCCCACCCGTACCCTGAAGGCGCCATGCCGTTGGCGTTGGCGTTGGCGCCACAGTCGCAAGCGGCCTTGCCGTTGCTGCTGCAGTCGCCCCAAAACAAAAACGGGCACCCTCGCGGGCGCCCGTTTCAGTGACTCCCGCCTTTCGGCAGGGATCAGGCCTTTTCGGCTTCCACAACCACCTTGACGGTGGTTTCCACGTCGGCGTGCAGGTGAACAGTCACCTCGTACTCGCCCACGTTGCGGAACGCGCCTTCGCCCAGGATCACTTCGCTCTTTTCCAGCGGCAGGCCGACAGCGGTGAAGGCTTCGGCGATATCGCGCGGGCCAACCGAACCGTACAGCTTGCCTTCGGTCGACGCGTTCGCAGCGATCGTGACGCTCTTGCCTTCCAGCTTCGCCTTGCGGGCTTCGGCGTCAGCGTGGATCGACTGGGCCTTGGCTTCGTAATCAGCGCGCTTGGCTTCGAACTCAGCCACGTTGGTCGCGGTGGCCGGAACGGCCTTGCCGGTCGGGACGAGGAAGTTGCGGCCGTAGCCCGGCTTCACGTCGACCAGATCGCCCAGACCGCCGAGGTTGGTGACCTTCTGAAGAAGAATCAGCTTCATGGTGTAGCTCCAAATATGTATTCGTTAGCGAGGCTCAGGCCCCGCAGCGGATGGCTGTCCGAATATCCGAACGGCGAATCCTTAAACCGCCCGACGCTTTACAGCGCGGGCGGCCGGATCCGCGAAAGCGGCGACTCGAAGTCGCCAGCCTTCATCAGACGTCGTGGTTGTCGGTGTACGGAATCAGGGCCAGGAAACGGGCGCGCTTGACGGCCGTTGCCAGCTGGCGCTGGTACTTCGACTTGGTACCGGTCACGCGGCTCGGCACGATCTTGCCGTTCTCGGTGAGGTACTGGCGCAGGGTGTTGAGATCCTTGTAATCGATCTCCTTGACACCTTCGGCCGTGAACTTGCAGAACTTGCGACGACGGAAGAACTTGGACATGTCAGTGCTCCTTAAGCGGCCGAAGCGGCGTCTTCGCCGGCATCGGTGTCAGCGGCGGCGGGGGTGGTTTCACCTTCTTCGTCATCACGACGACGACGCTCGCCACGCTCGGGCTTGTCACCCTTCTCGTCCTTGCTCTTCATGATCAGCGACTGCTCGGTGTCAGCTTCGTCACGCTTGATGACGAGGTTGCGCAGCACGGCGTCGTTGAAGCGGAAGCTTTCCACCAGCTCGCTCAGCACGGCCTGGTCGCACTCGATGTTGAGCATGACGTAGTGGGCCTTCACCAGGTTCTGGATCGGGTAAGCCAGCTGACGACGGCCCCAATCTTCCAGACGATGGATGGTGCCGTTGCCGTTCTCGACCAGCGCCTTGTAGCGCTCGATCATGGCCGGGACCTGTTCGCTCTGGTCCGGATGGACCAGGAACACGACTTCGTAATGACGACTCATGTGTTTTTACCTTTCGGATGTGGCCCTTTGAGGGCCGGACAGCCCCCCGCAGGTGAACGCGGTGGGGCAAGGGTCCTGCCCGGAATCAGGCAGGAAGCCGCGCATTGTGGCAGCAGAAGGGGTTGCAGGCAAGCCGGGCGGGCGGAACAGGCCCGGCGCGCAGGCGATCAGGCCTTGTCGGCCTCGGTCGTGAAGCTCTCGCCGCAGCCGCATTCCGCGGTCGCGTTCGGGTTCCTGAACGTGAAGGTCTCGCTCAGGCCGTGCTTGCCGAAGTCGATCTCGGTGCCGTCCACCAGCTCCAGGCTGGTGGCATCCACATAGATGCGGACCCCGTCCTGCTCGAAAACGGTGTCGCCTTCGCGCTCATCGCGGGCCAGATCGGTGATGTGCCCCCAGCCGGAACAGCCGGTGCGGGTCACGCCGAAACGCAGGCCCAGCGCACCGGGGGTCTGCTCGACGAACTTCTGCACACGGGCAAAGGCAACAGGGGTAAGGCTTACGGCCATGACAGGCAACTCCAGCGGATCGTGATCATTATAGAGGGTATGGCGCGGCCCGGCCTCGGCGGCCGCAGCTGCGGTTCACACGGCGCGCAGCCCCGGGGGACGCGAGAAATGCCTCGCAAGCCGAACACCGCACCCGTTAAACTCCGTGTTCAGAGATCGAGTCGATCAACAGAGGATTCAAGTCATGACGGTGGTCAGCGTTGAACATGCGCTTGCCGGGAAGATCCCGGAAGGCGGCGAGGCAACAGTACGCGGATGGGTCCGCACGGTGCGCGGCTCTGCGGCGCTTGCCTTCGTCAATGTCACCGATGGCTCCTGCTTCGCCCCCATCCAGGTGGTGGCCAATGACACCCTGGCCAATTTCGACGACATCAAGAGCCTGACCCCGGGCTGCTCGGTGATCGCCCGCGGTACCCTGGTCAAATCCCAGGGCAAGGGCCAGTCCTTCGAGATCCAGGCCAGCGACATCGAGATCGTCGGCCTGGTCGAAGACCCGCTGACCTACCCGATCCAGCCCAAGCCGATGAGCCCGGAGTTCCTGCGGGAAGTGGCGCACCTGCGCCCGCGCACGAACCTGTTCGGTGCGGTCACCCGCATCCGCAACTGCCTGGCCCAGGCCGTGCACCGGTTCTTCCACCAGAACGGCTTCAACTGGATCAGCACCCCGATCGTGACCACGTCCGATGCCGAAGGTGCCGGCCAAATGTTCCGGGTCTCGACCCTGGACATGGCCAACCTGCCGCGCAACGAAAAGGGCGAGGTGGATTTCAGCCGCGATTTCTTCGGCAAGGAAACCTTCCTGACCGTGTCCGGCCAGCTGAACGTCGAGGCCTACTGCCTGGCGCTGAGCAAGGTCTACACCTTCGGCCCGACCTTCCGTGCCGAGAACTCCAACACCACCCGCCATCTGGCCGAGTTCTGGATGATCGAGCCGGAAATCGCCTTCGCCGATCTGGCCGAAGACGCGCGCCTGGCCGAGCAGTTCCTGAAGTACCTGTTCCGCGCGGTGCTCGATGAGCGTGGCGATGACCTGGCCTTCCTGGCCGAGCGCGTGGACAAGAACGCGATCACCAAGCTGGAAGGCTTCATCAACGCCCCGTTCGAGCAGATCGACTACACCGAAGCGGTGAAGCTGCTGCAGAACTCGGGCAAGAAGTTCGACTTCCCGGTCGAATGGGGCCTGGACCTGCAGACCGAGCACGAGCGCTGGCTGACCGAAGAACACATCGGCCGCCCGGTGGTGGTGACCAACTACCCCGAGCACATCAAGGCGTTCTACATGCGCCTGAACGACGACGGCAAGACCGTTGCGGCGATGGACGTGCTGGCCCCGGGCATCGGCGAGATCATCGGCGGCAGCCAGCGTGAAGAGCGCCTGGATGTGCTAGATGCGCGCATGGCGCAGTTCGGCCTGGATCCGGCGCATTACGGCTGGTACCGCGATTTCCGCCGCTACGGTTCGGTGCCGCACGCCGGCTTCGGCCTGGGCTTCGAGCGCCTGGTGGTCTACGTCTGCGGGCTGAGCAACATCCGCGATGCGATCCCCTACCCGCGCGCACCGGGCAGCGCCGAATTCTGATCGACCTACGGAGGCACTGAACCATGACCCTGTTCTTCGCGCTGTGCTTCGTCGGCGTGGCGATCGCCGGGTTCAGTGCCTTCGTGATCTTCTGGCCGCTGACCCTGGTCCACATCCGCGACCGCCACCCGGCGCTGGCGGATCGTTTCGGCACGGGCGCATTTCTGCGCCCGGATGCGCTGCGCTGGCTGCTCGGCCGCGACTATCGCCAGAGCACCGACCGCTCGCTGACCGGCCTGGCCGCGCCGGCCTGGCTTTCCCTGCTTACGCTGCTTGCTGGACTGGGCATGGCTGCCCTGCTCTGGCTGCTTTCGATGGTAATCACATGAACGACGACACCTCCCACCACGACGAGTGGTTCCTGGCCAGCCTGGGCAACACCCTGATCTGGGCCCGCCTGCGCGTGCGCCCGGCCGGCACCGCCGAAGTGCTGGACAGCGACGGCAACACGCTGAGCTATGACAGCGAAGACACCGCGCGCTCGCAGCTGTTCGACGCCGAGTTCGTCGCCTACGACGGTCTGGATGAAGAAGACGCCCTGGTGCGCGGCTTCTCGCTGCATGAAGTGCAGCCGCCACAGGCCGACAGCGATGACGCATTGCACGGCCGCATGGTCCAGAGCCTGGGCGCCCGCGCGTAACCGACGATGTTCATCCCGTCCGCCTTCGTCGAGACCGACCTGATCTGGCTGGACCGGCTGCTGGCGCGCGATGCGTTCGTCACCCTCGTCACGACCGGGGCCGACGGCCTGCCGCAGGCCACGCGGATGCCGGTGCTGTACCGGCGCGATGCTGACGGCATCCTGATCGAAGGCCACTGGGCCAAGCCCAACCCGCAGGCGGGCCATGCAGGCCCCGCGTTGATGCTGGTGCACGGCCCGCATGCGTATGTATCGCCGGGGTGGTACCCGGACAAGGAAGCACAGGCACGCGTCCCGACCTGGAACTACGCCGCTGCGGAACTGCGCGGGGTGCTGGAACCGACCACCGATCCGGACACATTGATCGCCATGCTGGACGGCCTGAGCGCGCACTATGAAGCACAGGTCGGCGGCCACTGGGACCTGCTGCCGATCGAGCCGCGCCAACGGCGCATGCTCGCCGGCATCGTCGGTTTCCGCTTCCGCCCGGCCCAAGTGCAGATCAAACTCAAGCTCAGCCAGAACCACCCCGAGGCCAACCAGTCCAGCGTGATCGATGCACTGTCGGCGCTGGACGCCCCGGCATCACGCGAGCTGGCGCAGTGGATGCGCTGGCGCCGCGAGGGCGGCACTGCCGCCGACTGACCTTCCCCACTCCTGCGACGACGCGGCCACCCTGGCCGCGCCTTGCCCCCACCCGACGTCAGGGACCCCGCACGATGAAAGACATCCACAAGCTGCTGCAGAACAACCGCGAATGGGCGGACCGGATCGAAAAAGAAGACCCGGAGTTCTTCCACCAGCTGGCCAAGCAGCAGCACCCGGAATACCTGTGGATCGGCTGTTCCGATTCGCGCGTGCCGGCCAACCAGATCATCGGCATGGCACCGGGCGAAGTCTTCGTGCACCGCAACGTGGCCAACGTGGTGGTGCATACGGATCTGAACTGCCTGAGCGTGATCCAGTACGCCGTGGATCAGCTGAAGGTGAAGCACATCCTGATCGTGGGCCATTACGGCTGCGGCGGCGTGCACGCCAGCTTGAACAACACGCGCGTGGGCCTGGCCGACAACTGGCTGCGCCATGTCGGCGATGTGGCGCAGAAACACTCGGCCATCATGGACGCGATCGAGGATCCTGCGCTGAAGCATGCGCGCCTGTGCGAGTTGAACGTGATCGAGCAGGTGGTCAACGCCTGCCGCTCGACGATCGTGCAGGACGCGTGGGCACGCGGCCAGAAGCTGATGGTGCACGGCTGGGTATACAGCCTGAAGGATGGCCGGGTGCGCGAGATGGGCATCGACGTGGGCGCACCGGAAGACCTGCAGCCAGCCTACGAGAAGGCGCTGTCCTACGTGCCGCGCCACGGTCGGCGCGACTGATTCTTCCTTTTACGGACATCGCCCATGCTTGCCTCGCCCATCAATCTGCTCGGCTGGATCGAAGAACACCGGCATCTGTTGAAGCCGCCGGTCGGCAACAAGATGATCGAGAACGGCGATTTCATCGTGATGGTGGTCGGCGGCCCGAACAGCCGCACGGATTTCCATTACGACGAGGGCCCGGAGTGGTTCTATCAGCTTGAAGGGGAGATGACGCTGAAGGTGCAGGAGGATGGCGCGGTGCGCGACATTCCGATCCGCGCGGGCGAGATCTTCCTGTTGCCGGGCGGTGTGCCACATTCGCCGCGCCGCCCGCCGGGCGGTGTGGGCCTGGTGGTGGAGCGCAAGCGGCTGGCGCATGAGCGCGATGGGCTGATGTGGTTCTGCGAGCGGTGCAATCACAAGTTGTACGAGGAGTTTTTCGCACTGGAAAACATCGAGACGGATCTGCCGAAGGTGTTCGATCGCTATCACTCTTCGCTGGAGTTGCGCACGTGCGATGCGTGCGGACACGTGGATCCGTTGCCTGCGAAGGTCGCTGTTGAGGGGTGATGGCTTGGAAGCTTGGAAGCTTGGAAGCTTGAAAGCTTGAAAGCTTGAAAGCCAGCCGTTGAGTGGACTGGGAGTGGGCCGGCGGGGGCGGGTTTCCTGGACCCGCCGCAAGTACGTCCATGTAGGCTCGTAGTGCGGCATCCATGCCGCACACGGTCCCGGAAACCCACCCCCACCGACCCATCCACACTTCGCGGTGCGCATGGAAAAGAGCAACGCTGGAGCTAGCGCGGCCTCTGCTGCTTCTGCTGCTTCTGCTGCTTCTGCTGCTTCTGCTGCTTCTGCTGCTTCTGCTGCTTCTGCTGCTTCTGCTGCCGTGACTGCTTCTGCTGATACTGCGCCGCAGCCTCACAAGCAAAACCAAGCTGCGCTGGTCCCAGCGCCGCCAACCTCGGCGCAGGCATGAACGACTGCGACTGCGACTGCGACTGCGACTGCGACTGCGATTAAGTCTGGACCAGCTCCGAAAGTTGAGCGAAGACCGGCAAATTGGGTGAGCGAGCAATACCGTTGTGTCCGATCACGGCGGACAGTGCCAAGCGTCGGCAAGTGGATGCATCGTCCACCGCTGTTGGCTCACCCGGCCTCCGCGCTCAAACTGCACCAGTGAACAGTCCAAGGCGCAGGCGCCCGCCTTTTCCCGTACGCACCGACCAATTGTCAGCGGGTCGGTGTGGGTGGGTCTGCAGGACCGTGTGCGGCATGGATGCCGCACTACGAGCCTACACGGACGTACTTGCGGCGGGTCCAGCAGACCCACCCACACCGGCCCGTACACTGGAACGTCACCCCGTACGCATTGGCTTTGGCTTTGGCTTTGGCTTTGCGTTGGCGTTGGCTCCGGCCTCCAGCTAGAGCGCCAACCACCAGCCCACGCCAAAACAGCACCGCAAGCCAGATTCAGCCCACACCCCCACCACCCGGATAAACTGTCGGCTCACTGACACCGCCGGTTGCACCATGTCCGAACTCCTCAGCCGCACCCATGCCGTTGCCCTGGACGCCGCCGACCCGCTGCGCGCCCTGCGCAACGAATTCGTCTTCCCCCAGCACAACCACCGCGACCAGACCTACTTCGTCGGCAACTCGCTGGGTCTGCAGCCGCGCGGCGCACGTGCCGCCGTCCAGGAAGTCATGGATAAATGGGCCTCGCTGGCGGTCGAAGGCCACTTCACCGGCGACACCCAGTGGCTGCACTACCACCGCCTGGTGAGCGAACAGCTCGCTCGCGTGGTGGGCGCCCTGCCCAGCGAAGTCGTGGCGATGAACACCCTCAGCGTCAACCTGCACCTGATGATGGTCAGCTTCTACCGGCCCACCGCCGAGCGCCCCGTCATCCTCATGGAGGCCGGCGCCTTCCCGACGGATCGGCATGCAGTGGAATCGCAGATCCGCTTCCATGGCTTCAACCCCGATACCGATCTGATCGAGGTGCAGCCCGACGAACCCAACGGCACGATCTCGCTGCAGGCGATCGAACGCGCCATCACCGAACATGGCCCGCGCCTGGCGCTGGTGCTGTGGCCCGGCGTGCAGTACCGCAGTGGCCAGGTGTTCGATCTGGACGCCATCACCCGCATGGCGCGCCTGCAGGGCGCCCGCGTCGGTTTCGATCTGGCCCATTCGGTCGGCAATGTGCCGCTGCAGCTGCACGACATCGCGCCGGATTTCGCCGTGTGGTGCCATTACAAGTACCTCAACGCCGGCCCGGGCGCCGTGGCCGGCTGCTTCGTGCACGAACGCCATCACCGCGATGCCACGCTGCCGCGCTTCGCCGGCTGGTGGGGCCATGAAGAAGCCACCCGCTTCAAGATGGCGCCGCAGTTCGTGCCCGCGGTCGGTGCCGAAGGCTGGCAGCTCAGCAATCCGCCGGTGCTGGGTCTGGCCCCGCTGCGCGCTGCCCTCGATGTCGTCGACAAGGCCGGTGGCATCGACGCGCTGCGGACCAAATCGCTGCGCCTGACCGGCATGCTGGATGCGCTGGTGCGTGCGCGCCTGTCCGGCGTGCTGGAAGTACTGACGCCTTCGGAGCCGGATCGCCGCGGCTGCCAGCTCTCGCTGCGCGTGGCCGGTGGCCGCGAGCGCGGCCGCAGCCTGTTCGAGTACCTGCAGACCGTGGGCGTGCTCGGCGACTGGCGCGAGCCCGACGTGATCCGCATCTCGCCGACACCGCTGTACAACCGCTATCTCGACCTGCACCACTTCGTCGAGGAAGTGGAAGCCTGGGCCGGTCTTTGACCCGACCGCCCTCCCCGCCCCCACGGACATCGCCTTGATCGCTACCCCCTCCCGCTCGCTGAGCATCATCGGCGCTGGCCTGGCCGGTTCCTTGCTGGCCATCCTGCTGTCCCGCCAGGGCTGGCAGATCACCTTGTATGAGCGCCGCGGCGATCCGCGCGTGAGCGATTACGAGTCCGGTCGCTCGATCAACCTGGCACTCGCTGAACGTGGCCGGCACGCGCTGCGCCAGGCCGGGGTCGAAGACGCGGTCATGGCCAAGGCGGTGATGATGCGTGGGCGCATGATTCACCCGCGCGAGGGCGAACCGCAGCTGCAACGCTATGGGCGCGACGACAGCGAAGTGATCTGGTCGATCCACCGCAAGGACCTCAACACCACCCTTCTACAGCTGGCCGAGGATGCCGGTGCCACCGTGCACTTCCACCGCCGCCTGCACACGGTGGATTTCGATGCCGGCTACGCGCGCTTCATCGATGACCGCGACGACCAGCCGCACGACATCCGCTTCGACACGCTGATCGGTGCCGATGGTGCCGGCTCGGCACTGCGCGCGGCGATGAACCGGAAGCAGCCGCTGGACGAGCGCATCGACTTCCTGGATCACTCCTACAAGGAGCTGGAAATCCCGCCGACCGACGATGGCGGGTTCCGGATCGAGGCCAATGCGCTGCATATCTGGCCGCGCGGGCACTACATGTGCATCGCGTTGCCGAACGACGAAGGCACGTTCACGGTCACACTGTTCCTGCCCAACGAGGGCGATCCGAGCTTTGCCACCACCAACAGCGGGGCCGAGGCCGAGGCGCTGTTCGCGCGCGACTTCCCCGATGCGCTGCCGCTGATCCCGAACCTGCGCCGCGACTGGGAGCAGCATCCGCCGGGCCTGCTGGGCACGCTGCACCTCAAGCACTGGCACATGAAGGGCCGCGCGGTACTGATCGGCGATGCCGCCCACGCGATGGTCCCGTTCCACGGCCAAGGCATGAACTGCGCCTTCGAGGATTGCATCGCCCTGGCCGGGCATCTGCTGGAGCAGGATTCGCTGGGCAAGGCCTTCGCTGCATTCGAAGTGGACCGCAAGCCGAACGCCGAGGCGATCCAGCAGATGGCGCTGGAGAACTACCTGGAGATGCGCGACCGCGTGGCCGATCCGCAGTTCCTGCTGCAGCGCGAACTGGAACAGGCGCTGCAGGCGCGCTGGCCGACCCGCTTCGTGCCGCATTACACGATGGTCACCTTCCTGCGGACCCCGTACGCCGTTGCGCTGGCGCGCACCGAGCTGCAGCGGCGCATGCTGGAGCAAGCTACTGCCGGGCACGACAGCCTGGCGCATATCGACTGGGCCGCACTGGAGCGGCTGGTCCACGAGCAACTGCCCGTCCTGGAGGGTGCGCACTGATGGCCGACAGCTTCCTGTTCTATGACCTGGAAACCTTCGGTCAGGACCCGCGCCGCACGCGCATCGCGCAGTTCGCCGGTATCCGCACCGATGCCGATCTGAACATCCTCGAAGAACCCGTCAGCTTCTACGTCAAACCGGCCGATGATCTGCTGCCCTCGCCGATCGCGACCCTGATCACCGGCATCACCCCGCAGCACGCACTCAGCGCCGGCGTCACCGAGGCCGAGGCGTTCGCGCGGATCAACGACCTGATGGCGCAGCCAGGCACCTGCTCGCTGGGTTACAACACGCTGCGCTTCGACGATGAATTCGTCCGCCACGGGCTGTTCCGCAACTTCTACGACCCCTACGAGCGCGAGTGGCGCAACGGCAATTCGCGCTGGGATCTGCTGGACATGATGCGGCTGCTGCATGCGCTGCGCCCGGACGGGATTGTCTGGCCGCAGCGCGAAGACGGCGCCACCTCGTTCAAGCTCGAGCACCTGGCCACGGCCAACAACGTCCGTCAGGGCGATGCGCATGAAGCGCTGTCCGATGTGTACGCGACAATCGGCCTGGCGAAGCTGTTCAAGCAGGCCCAGCCACGGCTGTGGGACTACGCGCTGAAGCTGCGCGACAAGCGCTTCGTGGGTAGCCTGCTGGATGTGGATGCAATGCAGCCGGTGCTGCACATCTCGATGCGCTACCCCGCCCAACGCATGTGCGCCGCACCGGTACTGCCAGTGGCGCGCCATCCCTTCATCAACAACCGCATCATCGCGCTCGATCTGGACGGCGATATCGAGCCGCTGCTCGATCTGCCGCCGGAAACCATCGCCGCCCGCCTGTACACCCGCGCCGCCGACATGGCCGAGGGTGAGCAGCGCGTGCCGCTCAAGGAAGTGCACCTCAACAAGGTCCCGGCGCTGGTCGCCTGGAACCATCTGCGCCCGGCCGACCATGCGCGCCTGGGCATCGACCCGGCCGCAATCGAAGCCAAGGCCGAGCGGCTGCGCCAGATCGGTCCCGCACTGGCCGAGAAGGTCCGCCAGGTGTACTCCGGCGAGCGCACCCTGGCGCCAAGCGATGTGGACGCCTCGTTGTACGACGGTTTCCTCGCCGACGGCGACAAATCCCTGATGTCGCGCATCCGCACCAGCCCACCGGCCGAACTGGCCAGCTTCGCCGAGCGCCTGCGCGATCCGCGCATGCCCGAGCTGCTGTTCCGGTACCGCGCCCGCAACTACCCGGACACCCTGGACACCACCGAGCGCTCACGCTGGAACGACTATCGTCGCCAGCGCCTGCTCGGCGATGCATCGCTGGGCGAACAGACCCTGCCGCAGTTCACCGCGCAGCTGGATGCACTGGCCGCAGAGCATGCCAACGATGCCGGCAAGCTCGCCCTGCTGCAGCAGCTGCGCGACTGGGGCACCCACCTGCAGAGCAGCCTATGAGCACGTATTTCAGCCCGGCCACCTTCACCTTCCTGCGTGGTCTGGCCCGCAACAACGACAAGACCTGGTTCAACGAGCACAAGCCGAAGTACGAAGAGCATGTCCGCCAGCCGTTCCTGCGCCTGATCACCGATCTGCAGCCGGACCTGGCCGCGGTCAGCGAGCACTTCCGCGCCGACCCGCGCACCGTGGGTGGCTCGCTGTTCCGCATCTACCGCGATGCGCGCTTCTCCAACGACAAGTCGCCCTACAAGAGCTGGCAGGGCGCGCGCCTGTTCCATGAGTGCCGCAAGCAGGTGCCGGCCCCATCGTTCTATATCCACCTGCAGCCGGGCGAGAGCTTCGTCGGTGCGGGGCTGTGGCATCCCGAACCGGCCACGCAGCGCAAGGTGCGGCACTTCATCGTCGACAACCCCGGCAGCTGGAAGGCCGCCGCGCATTCGCCGGTGCTGCGCAAGAAATTCGATTTCGAGGAAAGCGAGAAGCTGGTCCGCGCCCCGCGCGGGTTCGAGCCGGAGTTCGAGTTCATCGACGATCTCAAGCACCGCAACTGGGTGTTCTGGCGCTCGCTGGACGACGCCACGATGACCGGCCCGCGGCTGCGCCAGACCATCGCGGCCGACCTGGTCACGCTCGCCCCCTTCGTGGATTACCTGTGCGCGGCGCTGGACCTGGAGTTCTGAGCTTCACGTGCACTGACGCCCGCTGGGTCAAGCTGGGCACCATGACGACAAGGCAGACCCGATGAAGAAGCTGCTCTGGTTGCTGGTCAGCGTGCTGCTGGTGCTGGCCGGCATCGTGTTCAGCGGCCCCTACGTGACCGTGCATGGCCTCAGCCGCGCGATCGAACAGCGCGATACCGCCAAACTCGACCGTTACGTGGATTTCCCGATGCTGCGCGCCAACCTGCGCGCCCAGCTGAGCGATTACGTGGTCCGCCGCGCGGGTCCGGACCTGCAGTCCAGCCTGTTCGGCGCGTTGTTGCTCTCGGCCGGCGACCGGCTCAGCGCGACCGCCGTGGACGCGCTGGTCACCCCCACCGGCATCGGTGCGCTGCTGGAGGGCCACACCCTGTGGAAGCGCGCCAGCAACGATCTGGACAGCCCCAGCAATGACGCCTATGCGGCGCCGCGGCCGGCGCGGCCCCTGAAGGGCGCCACCCACCATTTCGAGTCGCTGTCGCGGTTCACCGCCACCACCTACACGCCGCAGGGCGCGCCGGTGGTGTTCATCCTGCAGCGCTCGGGCCTGCGCTGGCGGCTGGTCGACATCCGTCTACCGTTGAATCCTGACACCACCGCGCCGTCGGTCCTGCCGATCCCGTAGGTACGCACCCTTGGTGGGTACATGGGCCCGGCGCTGCATCAACCGTCGTTGGCGACCCCGTGCGGCACGTGCCCGGCGGCCACGCTCTGGTGCTGCAGCGCGCTGTCGATGTTGTGCTGCGAATCGTCGAAGAAGATGTCCGCGCCGAAGGCTTCCAGGAACGGGCCCTTGTGGCGCCCGCCGAGGAACAGCGCTTCGTCCAGACGCACGCCCCACTCGCGCAGCGTGCGGATCACCCGCTCGTGCGCCGGCGCCGAGCGCGCCGTCACCAGTGCAGTGCGGATCGGCGCATCTTCGCCCGAGGGGAACACGGCCTGCAGCGTATGCAGCGCCGAGAGGAAGTTGCGGAACGGGCCACCGCTGAGCGGCTCACGGGCGTTCTCACGCTCATGGCGGCCGAAGGCTTCCACGCCCTGCTCGCGCGAGATGCGTTCGCTCTCATCGCCAAAGATCACCGCATCACCATCGAAGGCGATGCGCAGCTGGCCCAGCGGACGGCCCAGATCGACCTGTTCGGCCGCGGCGATGGTCTCGCCCGGCGGCTTGGGCAGGATGGTCGCGGCAGCGATCCCGTGCAGCAGCGCGCGCCGCACCGATTCGGGGTTGGCCGACAGGAACAGATCGGTGCCGAACGGCTTCACATACGGCCAGGTCGGCTCGCCCGCGGTGAAGGTCGCGCGGATGATGCCAAGGTCGTAGTGCTGGATCGAATTGAAGATGCGCAGGCCGGTATCGGCCGAGTTGCGCGACAGCAGGATCACTTCCACCCGCGGCTGTTCCGGCGACTGGCCCTGGTTGAGCGCGAGCAGCTTGCGCACCACCGGGAAGGCCACGCCGGGGCGCAGCACATCATCTTCGTGCTTGCGCTGGTACTCGGCGTAGGCATCGACGCCTTCGGCCTCGAACAGCGCGTGCCCCTCTTCCAGATCGAACAGGGCCCGCGACGTCACGGCAACGGTCAGCAAACGGGGGGTGTTGTCGCCCATGGCAATCAGCAATCCAATGCGGCCGCAGCGGCCGGCCAGCCATTCTCCCACAGAGCATGGCCGCCACGGCCGTGCGCCGTCAGAACATGAACTGCTCGCTCAGGATCCGGTCTTCCAGATTGTGCTCCGGGTCGAACAGCATGGTGACGCGGCGTTCGCGCGATTCACGGATGGTCACTTCCACCACATCGCGGGTTTCATGCGAATCGGCGGTGACGCTGACCGGGCGCTTGTAGGGGTCGAGAACGCGGAACCGCACTTCGGTGTCGGCCTTGAGGATCGCCCCGCGCCAGCGGCGCGGACGGTACGGCGCCAACGGGGTCAGCGCGATCGTGTGCGAGCCCAGCGGAAGGATCGGGCCATGCGCGGAATAGTTGTACGCCGTGCTGCCGGCAGGCGTGGCGACCAGCACCCCGTCGCCGATCAGCTCGGCCACGCGTTCCTGGCCATTGAGGTCGATGCCGATATGCGCGGCCTGGCGGGTCTGGCGGAGCAGCGAGACGTCGTTGTAGGCCAGCGAGCCGGTGGTGGTGCCGGACTCGGTCAGGGCCAGCATCTCCAGCGGCCGCAGGTTGGCCGGCTCGGCGGCCGCCAGGCGCGCCGGCAGGTCGTCATCGCGGAACTGGTTCATCAGGAACCCGACCTTGCCCAGCTTCATGCCGAACACGGGCCGATCCAGCGCGCCGTAGCGATGCAGGGTCTGCAGCAGGAAGCCATCACCGCCCAACGGGCACAGCACCTCGGCCTGCTCGGGCGCGTAGTCGCCGTAGCGGGCCCGCATCTGCGCCAGGGCGAGCTGCGCCGCTTCGGTGGAGCTGGCCAGGAAGGCGATACGGGGGGTGTCGCTCATCGGTGAATCCGGGTGGGGTATGCCGGCAAGAGCATAACCGTTCGTGCCGGTCGCGGGCCGGCACGAACGGAAACGAAAACGGCCCCGCCGAAGCGGAGCCGTGTGTTTCTCATGCAATGCCGTTACCGGCCCCCGCCCATCCCTCTGGAGCAGAGCCCCCCCTGAGTCAGGGGGGCGCGCCGAAGGCGCGGGGGTCTGGAAGCATCGTTTGCATGGGCCCCACGGTTTGCAAAGCAAACCGTGGGGCGTCAGCGCGAATGCGCTTATGCACCATGCGAGGCCAGCTGACCCAGGCGCTGCACCGCGACCGACACGGTCGGGTAGTCCAAGGTCTTCTGCTCGGCCAGCTCGGCCAGCATCGCCAGGGTGAAGCGCAGGCTGCTGTCATCGCGCCCCATCCAGGCGGCGACCTTGGCTTCGGCGCTGCTGCCCTTCATCGACAGGACCTGGGCAGCCAGGTTGCGATGGTGGGCGGCCAGCTCGTCGCGCAGCACGCCACGGGCCACGGCGTGCCAGCGGCCGTTGACCTCCAGCGCGTCGATCTGTTCGAACAGCCACGGCAGCTGCAGGGCGTCGCCCAGGCGGAAGTGGACCTTGGAGACGTCCACCGGCTTGAGCTTGCGGGTGCGGGCCAGCTCGATGATGTCGAACGCCGGCTCCAGGAACTGCAGTTCCGAGAGCTGCTGCGACAACGCCGGCGGCAGGCCCTTGTCCTTCCACTCCTGCACGCTGGCCTCGTAGGCCGGGCGCTGCGAATCGGGCAGCACGCCCGAGGCATCGCGGATGTCGTTGAAGGCAGCCTGGTAGCGGTTGACCGCTTCGGTGATGCCCGGCATGGCGCCCGGGCGCGAGAGCAGCCAGCGCACGAACGAACGCTGCAGCTTCCAGATCACTTCCAGCGCGTCGATCTGCACCGACTCCGGCAACGTGCCGTCGAGGGCGTCGATCTGTGCCCACAGGGCGCGTGCATCCAGCGTTTCACGGCTGATCGTGTACGCCTTGGCGACCTCGGCCACGGTGCGGCCGGTGTCTTCCTGCATGCGCATCAGGAAGGTGGCGCCCATGCGGTTGATGGTCTGGTTGGTCACGGCCGTGGCGATGATTTCGCGCTTCAGGCGGTGACGCTCCATCGCATCGGCGTACTTCTTCTGCAGCGGCGTCGGGAAGTAGCGCTGCAGCTCCTTGGACAGGTACGGATCTTCCGGAATGTCCGACTCCAGCAGCTGCTGGAAGGCCACCAGCTTGGAGTAGGACAACAGCACCGACAGTTCCGGACGGGTCAGGCCCTGGCCACGCGCCTTGCGTGCGGACAGTTCCGCATCCGAGGGCAGGTACTCGATCTGGCGATCCAGCAGGCCCTGCTGTTCCAGGGTGCGGATGAAGTGCTGCTTGGAACCCAGGCGCTTGACCGCCATGCGTTCCATCAGGCTCAGCGCCTGGTTCTGACGGTAGTTGTCCATCAGCACCAGCGCGGCCACTTCGTCGGTCATCGAGGCCAGCAGCTTGTTGCGCTGTTCGACGGTCAACTTTTTGGCACGCACCACATCGTTGAGCAGGATCTTGATGTTGACTTCGTGATCGGAGGTGTCCACACCGGCCGAGTTGTCGATGAAGTCGGTGTTGAGCAGCACGCCGGCCTGGGCGGCTTCGATACGGCCCAGCTGGGTCATGCCCAGGTTGCCGCCCTCGCCCACCACCTTGCAGCGCAGCTCGCCGCCATTGACGCGCAGCGCGTTGTTGGCGCGGTCGCCGACATCGCTGTGCTGCTCGCTGGCCGCCTTGACGTAGGTACCGATGCCGCCGTTCCACAACAGATCGACCGGCGCCTTGAGGATCGCGCTCATCAGATCGTTCGGGGTCATCGACTTGATGCCCTCGTCCAGGCCGAGCACCTCACGCACCTGCGGGGTGATCTCGATCGACTTCAGCGTACGCGGGTACACGCCGCCGCCCTTGCTGATCAGCTTGGCATCGTAATCGGCCCAGCTGGAGCGCGGCACGGTGAACAGACGCTCGCGCTCGACGAAGGTCGTGGCCGCATCCGGGTTCGGGTCCAGGAAGATGTGGCGGTGATCGAATGCAGCCACCAGGCGGATGTGGCGCGACAACAGCATTCCGTTGCCGAACACGTCGCCGGACATGTCGCCCACGCCGACCGCGGTGAAGTCCTGGCTCTGGCTGTCACGGCCCAGCGCACGGAAGTGGCGCTTGACCGACTCCCACGCGCCACGTGCGGTGATGCCCATGCCCTTGTGGTCGTAACCGACCGAGCCACCGGAGGCGAACGCATCGCCCATCCAGAAGCCGTGCGCCACGGCCAGGCCGTTGGCGATGTCGGAGAAGGTCGCGGTGCCCTTGTCGGCGGCCACCACCAGGTACGGGTCGTCCATGTCGTGGCGGACCACGTCCACCGGCGGCACGATCTTGTTGTTGACGATGTTGTCGGTGATGTCCAGCAGGCCCTGGATGAACAGCTTGTAGCAGGCCACGCCGTTGGCGAACACCGCATCACGGTCACCGTTGACCGGCGGCATCTTGGCGAAGAAGCCGCCCTTCGCGCCGACCGGCACGATCACGGTGTTCTTGACCATCTGTGCCTTGACCAGGCCCAGCACCTCGGTACGGAAATCTTCGCGACGGTCCGACCAGCGCAGGCCGCCACGGGCAACGGCACCGAAACGCAGGTGGGTACCTTCCACGCGCGGGCCGTACACGAAGATTTCGCGGTACGGGCGCGGCTTGGGCAGGTCCGGCACCAGCGCCGAATCGAACTTGAAGCTGATGACGTGGCCCGGGCGGCCCTCGGCATCGGTCTGGTAGTAGCTGGTGCGCAGGGTCGCATCGATCACGCCCATGAAGCTGCGCAGGATGCGGTCTTCATCGAGGCTGGAGACGCGGTCCATCAGCTTGAGCAGCGCATCGCGCGCGGCGTCCATCTGCACGGTGCGGTCGCCCTTGCGCGCATCGACCACGGTCTTGAGCACTTTCAGGGTGGCTTCGTCACCGCCGGCGAGCACGGTCAGGTGCGCGCGCAGCTGGGCCTGGCCCTCGGCGATCGCGTCCTTGCTTTCGTGGCCGGTGGCCGGATCGAAGCGGGCTTCGAACAGTTCGACCAGCAGACGGGCTAGCAGCGGGTAACGGGTGAAGGTGCCTTCCACATAGGCCTGCGAGAACGGCACGCCGGTCTGCAGCAGGTACTTGCAGTAGCCACGCAGCATCGCCACCTGGCGCCAGTGCAGGCCGGCGGCGAGCACGAGGCGGTTGAAGCCGTCGTTCTCGGCATCGCCGTGCCACACGCGGGCGAAGGTTTCACCGAAGGCGGCATCAACGCTCGGCGCATCGATCGCACCGGCCACCGATTCCACTTCGAAGTCCTGCACATACACCGGGGCGTTATCGACCGTCAGACGGTACGGACGCTCGGCGATGACACGCAGGCCCATGTTTTCCATCATCGGCAGCGCATCGGACAGCGGAATATCGTCCAACTGGCGATACAGCTTCAGGCGCAGGCCATCGCCGCCTTCGCGCTGCACGGCCTGCAGGCTCAGGCGCAGATCGTCCGGGCCGGTCAGCGCATCCAGCTGGCTGACGTCATTGGCGGCGATCTCGGTGCTGGAGTCTTCGATGTAGCCGGCCGGCAACGCCTTGCCGATACGCGCCGCGATGCGCAGGCCTTCGCCCTCACCGTGACGGGCCACCAGCGCTTCGCGCAGATCGTCCTGCCAATTGCGCAGCACCTGGGCAAGCTTCTGCTCCAGTGCGCTGGTATCCACTTCCAGGGTCTGGCCAGCCTTCGGGCGCACGATCAGGTGCACCTGGGCCAGCGGCGACTCACCGAGCACGACCGAGCTGTCCACGTACTCGCCCTGCAGGGCGTCCTTGAGCATGGCTTCGATGCGCAGGCGCACATCGGTGTTGAAGCGTTCGCGCGGCAGGTACACCAGCGCGGAGATGAAACGGCTGTACTTGTCACGGCGCAGGAACAGACGGCTGCGCACGCGCTCCTGCAGGCCCAGCACGCCCATGGCGGTGCGGAACAGTTCGTCCTCGCTGGACTGGAACAGCTCTTCGCGCGGCAGGGTTTCCAGGATGTGGCGCAGGGCCTTGCCGCTGTGGCTGCTCGGTGCCAGGCCGGACTTGCTCATCACGTATTCGTGGCGCTGGCGCACCAGCGGGATCTCCCACGGGCGGCGGTTGTACGCGCTGGAGGTGAACAGACCCAGGAAGCGCTGCTCGCCGATGATCTTGCCCTTGGCGTCGAACTCGAGCACGCCGATGTAATCCATGTAACCGGCGCGATGCACGCGCGAGCGGGCATTGGTCTTGGTCAGGATCAGCGCGTCCTTCAACCCGGTGGTGGCATTGAGGCCCTGCGCGGCGAGGGTCTTGACCGGACGTGCAGCGGACTTGTCCTGCCCGCGCATCAGGCCCAGGCCGGTGTCGTTCAACGGCGCCAGCACGTCTTCCTTGCCCTGCTTCTCGACGCGGTATTCGCGGTAACCGAAGAAGGTGAAGTGGTTGTCGGCGGCCCAGCGCAGGAACTCCTGCGCTTCAGCGCGCGAGGCGGCATCGACGGGCAGCTGGCGGCTGCCGAGGTCGTCGGCCAGGCTCTGCGCCTTGGCACGCATCGCGTCCCAATCGCGGACGATGGCACGCACCTCATCCAGCGCCTTGATGATCGCCTTCTCGACGTCGGCCATCGCCTCGGCCGGCTGGCGGTCGATCTCCAGCAGCATCACCGATTCGGCGGTGCCGTCGCTGACACCGGTCAGCTTGCCGGCCTTGTCACGCGCGAAACGGATCACCGGGTGACCCAGCACGTGCACGCCGACGCCATGCTCGGCCAGCGACATCGTGACGGTGTCGACCAGGAACGGCATATCGTCGTTGACGATCTGCAGCACCGTGTGCGGCGACTCCCACCCGTTGCTCTTCAGCGTCGGGTTGAACACGCGGACGTTGGCCTTGCCGGACTTGCGCACGCGCGCAAATTCCAGCGTGTCCGCTGCCAGTGCAGCCCACTCCTCGGCGCTGTGGTGCGGGAACTCGTCCGCCTCCATGCGCTTGTAGAAGTCGGCGGCAAAAGCCACTGCCTCGGCCTGCCCGGCCGACGGGTAGCGCTTGCGCAAGGCCGTGTACACCGGCTCCAGCGAGAAGCCCACTGGCGAAACAGTCTGCGTATCGGCTGGTTTGGATTTGTTTTTCACGGTCTTGGCTGCTGGTTTCTGCGGTTTCATGACGGAGCGGTGCGTGTTGCTCAGTTGGGAAAATGAAATTGTAGGCCTACCGCACAGAAATACCTTGCTGCAGGACGGAATAAGGTGATTCGGGTTGGGTCCCGTTTACATCGCCACCGTCAATTCGGCCGGGTACGGATCAACGCATCGGGGTTTCATCCGACGCAGCATCGGCCGCGTCGGTTACAACGTGACGTTGGTCATCAAACGCGACGGAAAGACAAGGCTTCTACAATTCTGAACTGGACGGTATAGT
>NZ_JBSZJV010000021.1:0-58527 GCF_054188265.1 Stenotrophomonas sp. IS26 | reverse complement strand
CGGCACCGGTTGCTGCGGCCGATGGCGAGGCCGCACCGGCCTACATCGGCATCGACGACTTCGCCAAGCTGGATCTGCGCATCGGCAAGGTGCTGGTCTGCGAGTTCGTGGAAGGGTCGGACAAGCTGCTGCGTTTCGAACTCGACGCCGGTGACCTGGGCAAGCGCCAGATCTTCTCCGGCATCCGCGCCAGCTACGGCGAGCCGGAACAGCTGGTCGGCCGCAGCGTGGTCTTCATCGCCAACCTGGCCCCGCGCAAGATGCGCTTCGGCCTGAGCGAAGGCATGATCCTGTCGGCCGGTTTCGACGGCGGCGCACTTGCCCTGCTGGACGTCGACAGCGCCGCGTTGCCGGGCATGCCGGTCCGCTGATCGCTGCGGCAGGGCGGCCACCGGGTCGCCCTGCCACGCTCTTCTGCCTGGAGGTGTGGGTTGGAACTGGCGCTGTTCGATTTCGACCACACGGTCACCACCTGCGATACCTACGGGCGTTTCCTGCGCCGCGTGGCGACCCCCGAACAGCTTGCACAGGCCTGGTGGAAAGTCGGCCCGTGGCTGCTGGCCTATCGCCTGAAGCTGATCTCCGCGCAACGCATCCGCGCCCGTGTCACCCGCCTGACCTTCACCGGCCGCCATCTCGAGGACATCACCGCCCAGGCCGCCGGCTACGCACGTGAGGTGCTGCCGCAGGTGATGCGGCCGGAGATGCTCGAGCAGATCCACTGGCACCTCAAGCAACACCACACCGTGGTGATCGTGTCCGGCTCGCTGGACCTGTACCTGCGCCCGTGGTGCGAGGCGATGGGGCTGGATCTGATCTGCAACCGGGTGGAGAGCCGCGACGGACGCCTCACCGGGCGCTACGCCGAGGGCGACTGCGCGCCGCACAAGGTGGAGCACATCCGCCGGCGTTACGACCTCGCGCGCTACCTGCGCATCCACGCCTACGGCGACAGCCGCGAAGACCGCCCGATGCTCGCGCTCGCCCACGAGCGCTGGTATCGCGGCAAGCCCATGAAGCCGCGTCGGGATTCGCCGGCTACACCACCACCGGCCCGGGACAGCCGGGCCTGATGCCCCACCGCGCAGCCACCGCCACGCCATGAGCCTCCCCATCGACACCCTGACCGAACGCCTCGACCGGCTGTTGCCGCAGACCCAATGCGGGCAATGCGGTTACGACGGCTGCCGTCCGTATGCCGAGGCGATGGCACGCGGCGAGGCGGGCACCGATCACTGCCCGCCGGGCGGTGATGCCGGTGCGCGTGCCTTGGCGAATGTCCTGGGCGTGGCGGCGGTGCCGTTCGACCGCACGCGCGGTGCACACAAGGCACCGCAGGTCGCGGTGGTGATCGAAGCCGACTGCATCGGCTGCACCAAGTGCATCCAGGCCTGCCCGGTGGATGCCATCGTCGGCGGCGCCAAGTACATGCACACCGTCATCGCCGATCTGTGCACGGGCTGCGAGTTGTGCATCCCGCCGTGCCCAGTGGACTGCATCGACCTGGTCAGCGCGCCCTGATCCTTGCGTCGGCCGCTATGCGTCTTGCGGCGGCGGCAGGGTCTGGGCGCACGGCGATGCGTCGATCACCATGGCGCCCAGCGGGTGCGCGGTGCGCTTACGGCAATGCCGCCGTCACCACGATCTCCACTTTCCAGCTCGCATCCGCCAGCTTGGCTTCCACCGTCGCGCGGGCCGGGGTCATGCCGGCCACCACCCACTCATCCCACGCGGCATTCATGCCGGCGAAATCATTGATATCGGCCAGGAAGATTTCCGCGCGCAGGATGTGCTGCTTGTCACTGGCCACCAGCGCCAGCAGCTTGTCGATCTCTTCCAGCACCTGGCGGGTCTGGCCGGTGATGTCCTGGGTGGTGTCTTCGGGGATCTGCCCGGACAGATAGGCGACCTTGTTGTGCACGGTCATTTCGGACATGCGCGGACCAACGTCGAAACGTTCCAACATGGCGATTACTCCTCTGGATGGAACCGCATTGTCACCGATGCGGCGCGCGCCTGCCGGGCCCGGTGCGCAAAGCAGCCACAGCCCGCACACCGCGCCCGCTTGGCAAGCGTCGGCATCAGGCGCACGATTTGCCGGTCAGGCGGCCACGCCTGTGTTGACTCTTTCATCGCCCACCCCGGAGCACGCTGTACCGATGACCGACACTGCCCCTGCTCCCCCGCCGGCCCGCGCCCCCTGGCGCCGCGCCGCGACCGTCGTCATCCCGCTGGTGATCCTGGCCTTGGCCCTGCGTGGGCTGGCCAACGAATTCGATGAGCATGGCTACCGCGCCATCCGCGAGGCGTTCCGGCATCTGGGCGCCGGCCAGATCGCGCTGACCGTGCTGCTTGGCCTGGCCAGCTATGCCTGCCTGATCGGCTTCGATGCGATCGGCCTGCGCCGCAGCGGCAAGCGCCTGCACCCGGCGCGGGTCGGCATCACCGCGTTCCTGGCGCATACGCTGGGGCAGACCCTGGGCTTTGCGGCCCTCACCGGCGGTGCCGTGCGCCTGCGTGGCTATGGCCGTGCCGGGCTGAGCCTGGGCGAGATCGGCCAGGTGGTGTTGATGAGCACACTGGGCTTCGTATTCGGTGCGTGGCTGCTGCTGGCGTTGGCCTTCCTGCTTGAACCCGGCGCGGCGGCGCTGGCGCTGCCGATCCCGGTGCAGGCGGTGCGGGTCATTGGCGTTCTCGGCCTGCTGGCCTATGCCGGCACGGTGCTGCTGGTCGGGCGTGAAGGCCGCAGTTTCCAGATCCGCGGGCATGCCTTGTGGCTGCCCGACCGCCGCACGATGCTCGGTGTCACTGCGCTGAGCGTGGTCGAACTGGTGCTGGCCAGTGCGGCGTTCTATGTGCTGCTGCCGATGGATACGCCAACCGGCCTGCCCGGTTTCGTCGGGCTGTATCTGGTCGCGGTGCTGGCGGGCCTGATCTCCAGCGTGCCAGCTGGCCTGGGCGTGTTCGAGTGGAGCCTGCTCAAGCTGTTGCCGCAGGTGGCGCCCGCTGCGGTGCTGGCGGCGGCGCTGATCTACCGCGTGACCTATTACGTGCTGCCGCTGCTGCTGGCTACGGTGCTGGCAGTTGCGCCGGCGCTGCGCCGCCCGCTGCGTGCCGGTGCTGGTGCGACCCGGGTCGGCTGGACCGCGCTGCGCCCGTGGCTGCCGCAGATCATCGCGCTGGCGGTGTTCGGCGTCGGCGCAGCACTGGTGATCGACGGCACCCTGCCGACGCCGCGCCGGCACCTGATCTCCGCCTCGCTGCCGATCCTGGAAACCTCGCACCTGCTGGGCAGTCTGGCCGGTGTCGCGCTGCTGCTGATCGGCCAGGGCCTGCAGCGGCGCAGCCACGCCGCGTGGATGCTCGCGCTCGGCATCTGTGTGCTCTCGCCCTTGCCGATCTGGCTGCGCGGTGGGCAGGTGCTGATCGCGCTGTCGGCGCTGCTGGTGGCTGCCGCGCTGTGGGCCTCGCGCCGCGAGTTCTATCGCCAGGGCGCATTGCTGGACGAGGCCTGGTCATGGCCGTGGATCCGCAACCTCGGGCTGGTGCTGGTCGCGGTGATCTGGCTGCTGTTCTTCGTCTACAGCCACGTGGAATACCAGAACGAGCTGTGGTGGCAGTTCGCGCTGCAGGGCAACGCGCCACGCGCGCTGCGTGCCTTGTTGCTGGTAGCGATCGCGCTGACCATCTTCGGCCTGGCACGGTTGCTGCACAGCACGCGCAGTCCGTTGCCGGCGGCCGATGCCTCCACGCTGGACGCGCTCGCCCCGATCTTGGCAGCAGCCGAAGACACCCAGGCGTGCCTGGTACTCACCGCGGACAAGGCGGTGCTGCGTGATGAGGCGCAGCGGGGCTTCGTGATGATGCAGCGCTACGGCGGCTCGTTGATTGCGATGGGCGATCCGGTCGGCCCGCCCGACGTGGTGCGTGCGCTGATCTGGCGCTTCCGTGAGGAAGCCGATCGGCTCGGCCTGCGCCCGGTGTTCTACCAGGTCGGTGAGGCGCACTGGCAGACCTATCTCGACCTCGGCCTGACCCTGGTCAAGCTTGGCGAAGAGGCGATGGTGCCGCTGCAGGCGTTCACGCTGGAAGGCCGCGATCGCGCGGATCTGCGCCAAGCCTGGAACCGCGGCAAGCGCGGTGGCTTGAGCTTCCGGGTGGCGGCGCCCGAGGAAGTACCGGGATTGCTGCCGGCGTTGTCGGTGGTCTCCCAGCAGTGGCTGGATGACAAGGCCGGCGATGAGAAGGGCTTTTCGCTGGGCAGTTTCGATCCGGCCTACCTGTCACGCTTTCCGGTCGCGCTGGTCGAAGCCGAAGGCCGCATCGTGGCCTTCGCCAATCTGTGGCAGGCACCGGCCGGCAATGAGCTGTCGGTCGACCTGATGCGGCATGTCGATGATGCGCCCAAGGGCACCATGGATTTCCTGTTCATCGAGCTGTTCCTGTGGGGCCGCGAGCAGGGTTTCCACCGGTTCTCGCTGGGCATGGCACCGCTGTCCGGGCTGGCCCAGCATCGCCTGGCCGGGCGCTGGAACCGCTTCGCCAACGTGGTCGCGCGGCATGGCGAACGCTTCTACGGCTTCAGCGGCCTGCGCCGTTTCAAGTCGAAGTTCGCCCCGGTCTGGCGCGCACGTTATCTGGCCGCGCCAGGCGGTGTGCACCTGCCCGCCGCCCTGCTTGATGCGACACGGCTGATCTCACTGGACCCGCGCCGGCACGATTGAGTCTGTGCCGGCAGAGACCGCAGGCGCTCAGCGCGCCGGCAGACGCTGGACGATGGTATCGGCGAGACGGTCGTAATCGCCCTTGAAGTGATGGTCGCCGGGGAGCTTGATGACCTGCGCATTGCCACCGGCCGGAAGCGACGGGCACAGCGCGTCGCCATCGTCTTCGCCGAAGACGCACAACGTTTTGCCGGCAGGCAGCTTGGCCACCTCCGGCGCGATCGGCAGGCCATCGCCACCGCCGCCGAGCCAGTTGCTGACATGGAACTCATAGTCGGCGGTCTTGCCCACCGAGAGCAGCGCGATCATCGAGACCGATTCCCGGGTAGCCGGTGACAGCTGATTGATTGCCGCCGGCAGCACATCGGCGCCCTGCGAGAAACCGACCAGCACCACGTTGCGGCGCTGCCACTGGCGGCTGTAGTGCGTGGCGATGCGCTCCAGATCGCGGGCGAAGCCCTCAGGCGTGCGTGCGGTCCAGAAGTAGCGCAGCGAATCCACCCCGACCACCGGCACCCCGGCCTCGCTCAGCGACGCGGCCACCTCCTTGTCCAGCCCGGCCCAGCCGCCATCGCCGGAGACGAAGATGGCGAAGGTGTCGCCCGGCTTGCTCGACGGCACATCGACCACCGGCAGGCCCTTGAGGTCATCCGGCGGCGGCGCCAGGCTGACGCCCTTCTGCGCGCCGATCACCTTGGCCGCGGCCAGCAGGCCGGGCAACGCGTCGCCCCGCGCGGTGCGCTCGAACTGGCGCCCCATGCCGACCTTGCGCACGAATGCGGCCGACTCGCCGGCCGGGCAATGCACATCGCCGGCAGCGTTCAACCACGGGAAATTCAGTTCCGCCGGCTGCAGGCGGCCGTGGCTGCTGCCGGCGCCGCAGACCTTGCGCTCGCGCACGCCCGAGGGGCAGAAGCCGGTGGTAAGCAGTCCAGCGAATACCTGGATATCGGCCTCTGCGGCCACCGCGTACGCCAGCGCCGCGCCCTCGCCATCGCCGCCGATCAGCGGCAGGTGGTAGCCCGGCACGTGCAGATAGGCCTGGAACCAGCGCGAGAAATTCTCCACATCGCCGGCACCGAACTCGCAATCACCGCTCTTCTCGCGGGCCAGCACCTGGCGCAGATGCGCGACATCGACCTGGGCAACCAGCGCGCCTTCGGCACGCAGCGCATCGATACGCTGCTGGCTGTCGGGGTGGCCGGCAGTGCCGTCGAACCACACCACCACCCGCTGCGGGTGACCGTCCGGGAGGTACACCGGCACGTTCTCGAAACGACCGTGACTGAGCGGCGGCGGCGCGGCCAGCGCCTGTCCGGACATCCCCGCCAGCACCACACCCAGCATCATCCCCCAACCGGCTCGCCGCATCGTCGCGCATCCCATGACTAGTGTGCCAACGATACGCCCCTGCCCTGCCAAGGGCATGTACACAGCGTGGCCGGACGCTCAGCGCGCGTCGCGACGCGCCTGCCGCCACAGCTGCCAGGCCACCGCGACCAGCCACACCAGCACCACGGCGATCACCAGCTTCTGCCCGGCGCCGCGCGGCGGGCCGCGCCACAGCACGTGCAGCCACAGCAGCACGAAGCACAGCCAGGCCCACCACCAGACCGGCCCGGCCCAGCCGCGCCAGCGCGGATCGGCACGTAGATACCAGCTCTGCAGCAGCATCGCCACACTCACGCACAGGAATGCGGTATTGGCCGACAGCCCGTGCACCAGCGGTGCCAGCAGCGGCGCGCGCTCGGGCAGCCAGCTGTCGCCGATCGCCACGCCCATCAGGCCCAGCGCGGCTACCCAGAACAGCAGGGGGGCCGCTGCACTGCGTCGCGGCGAGCGACTGTTGGCATGCAGGGAGACGGCCAGCAGCATGATCGCCAGCGCCAGCAGGCAGTAAGCGGTGCGCAATGCCAGCCCCCACGGGCCATGCAGGTACAGGCTCAGGGTGGCCTGCACCCAGTCCAGGTCATCGCGTGCCCATTGCGTCCACAGCGCGGTAGCGATGAACAGCCCCAGCGCCATCAGCGTGGTCAGGGCGGCACGTCCGTGATGCTGCGCGGGCCAGCGGGAAGGGCATGGCAGGGGACGCGACATCTCCAGCTCCTGGGGTCAGTCGGTGGACTCGGGGTGACGCTCCTTCCAGGCGGCCAGCGCGGCGCGATAGCGCTGCAGCTCATCGCTGTACAGATCCAGCACGCACAGCGGGCAGCCGCTGCCGCAGCACTCGTTGGGGCCGGGCTCTTCCGGCGGCTGCGGACGCGGATCGGGATCTGGAACGGACACGGACATGGCCACACACGTAGGGAAAACAGCGCGCACAGTGTAGCGGGCGTGGTTCAGCGCTCAACCCGCCGGCGCAGATTGTCGCGCGCGGCCGCATCCAGCCGCTGATGGAAGAAGTCGCTCAGGAAGATCCGCGGTTGCGCCAGTACCTGCTTGAGAAAGCGCCGGCGGTTGAGCCGGAACAGGAAGCCCGGCACGTGCCCGGCGTACTCCTCGGCGATGCCCCGGTCGTACGCATCGAACACCGCCGCCGGCGCCCCCAGAATGGCCATGTCGCAATCCAGGAACAGCGCCGCCTCCGGGTCGACGTCGCCGGGCGCGAGCTTGCTGTGGCGGGCGGTCAGTTCGATCAGCTCGACCACCCGCGTCGCATCGATCCCGGCCTCCGGCAGCCACCGTGCGATGGCCTGGCGTGCCATGTCGGCCGAGCGCGCTTCGTTGTCGCCCCGGCCCGCGTCGTAGATGGCGTCGTGGTAGAGCGCGGCCAACTGCACCTCACGCGGCCGGACCCAGCCCGGACCGGCCTCGGCAACCGTGCGGCAGTGCTGCAGGACGGCCTGGACGTGCGACCAGTTGTGATACGCCCGCGGCGGCAGGGCGTAGGCGGTTTCCAGCGCGGCAAGCTGCCCGGCGGGCAGCGGAATCGGTTCGACGTGCATGCACGCATGATTGGCCGTCGCAGCGACGCTGGCAAGCCGGGCGGTGCTTTTTTGACCACCTTCACAGAACCGTTGCCGCGCAGTGGGTGCGTCCGGTTATCCACATGTTTGTCGACCGCTGATCCACATCCCCTGTGGATGGCGCGATCGGCCGATGAACGGCATGCCGGCGCCCGACGACCCGCCTAGACTGGCGTGGACGGACCCCAACGCCTCGCGAGGTGACGGCGATGACCGCATGCAGACTCTTCCTGATCGCGTGGATGGCCGTGGCCGCCACGCCGGTCTGGGCGGCCGACACGGCGCCGCCGGCCGCAGCTGAGCCAAGCGCCACCGCACTGCCCACGCCGGCGCAGATCCTTGAGGTGCCCGCCCCGCTGCTCGCCCTGCTGCACGAACGGGTCATCGATCCGGGCTACGCGCGCGAGCGCCGCCTGCAGCGGCTGGTCGAGATGATCTTCGACGAACACGGGCTGCACCTGGCCTACGACCCCGACGCGACCCATACGATCGGTGAAACGTGGCAGACGCGGCGCGCCAACTGCCTCTCGTTCACCCTGCTGTTCGTCACCCTTGCCAACCTCGCCGGCATCGATGCGCATGTCCAGGAAGTGGCGCAGGTGGTGAGCTGGTACCAGGCCTCCGGGGTGATCTACAGCGTGGGCCACGTCAACGCGGGCATCGTGCTGGACGGGCGCAGCGGCACGGTCGATCTGGACCACAGCGTGCTGTATGACCGCCTCGGCCCGCAGCGCATCAACCGGCAACGCACGCTGGCGCATTTCTACAACAACCGCGGGGCCGACCGCATGGCCGCCGGCGATACCGGGGGCGCGCGCGCCTACTTCCGCGCCGCGCTGGGCATGGCGCCGGACTTCGTGGCCGCCTGGAACAACCTGGGCGTTCTGGATGCGCGCATGGGCAGGCTGGACCAGGCCCGCAGGGACTATGGAACCGCCCTGCGCCTGCAACCGCGGCATGGCGCCAGCCTGAGCAATGCCAGCACGCTGTACCGGCGCACGGGCGACACCCGGCAGGCCGGCCTGCTGGCCAGCCGGCTGGCGCGCGTACAGCGCGACGATCCCTTCGCCCAGTACATGTTCGGCGCCCAGGCCGAGCAGCGCCGGGACTACGCCGCGGCGGTGCGTTTCTACCGCCGGGCCGTCCGCCTCTACGAGACCGCCCATCCCTTCCACTTCGCGCTGGCCCGGAGTTACTTCCTGGCCGGCGATGCGCGCCGGGCCTCGATCGAAATGCAGCGCGCACGGGATCTGGCCGGCGAAAACGGCGACGCCCTCAGATCCCGCTACCAGGCCAAGCTGGACAGCCTGCAGCGCTGGCGCCAGCGCGGCACCAACGCCAACTGAGCCGGCTCAGGCCTTCTTGAGGAAGCAGGTCTTCAGGACCAGGCCCTTGATCTTTTCCGAGTTGCCTTCGATGTGCTCGGCATCGTCCTCGACCAGGCGGATATTGCGGATCACGGTGCCCTGCTTGAGCGGGATCGAGGAGCCCTTCACCTTCAGGTCCTTGATCACGGTCACGGTGTCGCCGGCGGCCAGCACGTTGCCGTTGCTGTCGCGTACCACCAGGGCCTCGCCGCCACCGTCACCGGCCGCCCACTCGTGGCCGCAATCCGCGCAGATGAACAGCGCGCCATCGGCATAGGTGTTTTCCAGGGTGCACTGCGGGCAGGCGGGAATGGCGGACATCGACAGCTCTTCGGTTACGAAACGGCCGTTAGTGTAACCGCCCGTTACCGGCTGCCCTTGCGTCGGCGGTCCCGTTGCCGCAAAGTGCGCGCCCCCTGACCACCGGCCCGGCCCCCGCATGAAACTCGGCATCGACTTTGGCACCAGCAACTCCGCCGCCGCCGTGGTGATCGACGGCAAGGTCGTGCCGATCCAGTTCGGCCAGGCCGAACAGTTCCGCACCACGGTGTATTTCCCCGAGGTGATGCGCGACCCGAACGACTTCGAACTGACCCCGGCGCTGGAACACGATCTGGCCCGGCTGGTCGACGCGGCCGCGCGCGATGCCCGCGCCGCCGGCCAGGAGCGTACCCCCGATGCACTGCGCCGCGAGGCCCTGCGCGTGGTGCGCCGGCAGTGGATGGAAGAGCAGATGCGCGCCCCGCTCAGCTCCACCACCCTGCTGCAGAACGCGGTCTACGGCGATGACGCGCTGGAGGCCTACTTCGAAGAGAACGAAGGCAACCTGGTGCAGAGCCCCAAGTCGATGCTCGGCTACAACCTGCACCCGCGTGCGCGCCAGACCATCGCCGGCATCGCCACGCACATCCTCGAGCACATCCGCCTGACCGCCTCGCGCCAGCTGGACACGCCGATCCGCACCGCCACGCTGGGCCGCCCGGTCCAGTTCCGCAGCTCGATCGGCGAGGCCGGCAACGCGCAGGCGCTGGAGATCCTGCACGGTGCGGCGATCGCAGCCGGCTTCGACAGCATCGATTTCCTCGAAGAGCCGGCGGCCGCCGCGATGCATTACCACGCCGAGAGCCCGCAGGAGCATGACGCGGTGGTGGTGGATATCGGCGGTGGTACCACCGATGTCGCCCATGCGCGCGTGGGCGGCGGCCAGGCCCCGACCATCCACCGCGCCTGGGGTATCGCCCGTGGCGGTACCGATATCGATCTGGCGCTGAGTCTGGGCGGCTACATGCCGTTGTTCGGCCGCGGCATCACCCGCGTGCCGGCGCACCACTATGTAGAAGCGGCGATGGTGCAGGACATGACCCGCCAGCGTGATTTCCGCCAGCACACCTACCGTGATGTGGACGCGCCGTTCGGCCCGCGCCTGACCGCCCTGCAGGACACCGGCAATACCGCGCGCCTGTATCGTGAAGTCGAGCGCTGCAAGATCGCCCTCAGCAGCGTGGCCAGCCACGACAGCGCGCTGGACTTCATCGAGCGCGGCCTGCAGATGCAGATCGATGCCTCGCGGCTGGAGACCGCCGCCGGCGGGTATCTGGGCGAGCTGACCGCCCTGCTGGAGCAGGTGCGCAGCGACATCGGCCACGACCCGGCAGCGGTGTTCCTGACCGGCGGCATGTCGCGCGCCGGCTACCTGCAGCAGGCCGTGGCCAACGCGTTCCCGGGCTCGACCCTGGTTCGCGGAAATCCGTCCTTCGGTGTGGTGCACGGGCTGGCATTGGCCGCCGCCAACTGATCCACCGGCAGCGCCAGGCCTTGCCCCGCAAGGCCTGAAGAGGCGTGAACGGCCTTATTAACAAAACGTTACGCCGAAAGCGCTATCATCTTTCGGCTTCAAAGCGCAATGCGCTTGACGCAACAAGCACCATCTTCCGGGCCTCCCAGGCCACCGTCCTCTTCGATGCTGCCACCGTCCGGACCTGTCCGCGGTGCCGGGATCGCTCATCGCTGTGATCCGGCTCGTTCACAGCCTGCTGCACCCCGAGCCGCCAAGAGACACTCAGATTGGGCGAACGCCTGGCTGCACTTCTTACATCGTCCGAGCCCGACCCCATCGATTGCCGTCGTTGCGACGCGGTGTGCTGTCGGCTCACCGTCACCGTCATGCCTGACGACAACGTGCCCGGTTACCTGCTGGACACCGATGCGCGTGGCGGCACGGTGATGGCACGCAACGAAGAAGGCTGGTGCGCTGCGATCGACCCGTATCACCTGCGCTGCACGATCTACTCGCAGCGACCCGCGATCTGCCGTCAGTTCGACATGGGCGGCGATGATTGCCGCCTCGTGCGGCAGGACTACCGTCGACAACAGCAGGATCTGTCGACGTTTTCTTCCACGCTTCATCCATAGCAGGAGCATCCATGGCTCGTACGCCAAAGACCTCCCCCAAGGCAAGCAACACCGTTCGCGTCGACCGCAAGCAAGGGTCCAACTCCGCCGTCAGCAGCCAGAGCATCGCTGCGGATCTGGCTGCCTTCCGTAAAGGTGGCGGCAAGATCGAAGTGCTGGGCAATACCCTGGCGCTGAAGAAAGCCGGCTGACGTTGCTGCCGACCGCACCGGCATTGGCCGGTGCGGTGGCCGCACTCAGCGGCCCAGGCTGACCCGCACGCTCCCGGAATGGGAGTTGATCGAAATATCCCCATCGCCCGACCCCAGACGCGCATCCAGGCTGCTGCCCGGGCCATAACGCGGCTTTTCCACCTGCCCGGCGTCGGACTGGATGCCACCGCTGAACGTCTTGACGTTCAACTGCGCCGAGACAGTGGCCGGCAGCTTCAGCGCGACCGAACCGCTGACCGTCTGCATCGTCACCTTGCCGCCCGGCGCCATGCCGGTCGCGCTCACGTCCAGGCTGCCCGAGACGGTTTCCACCGCCAGCCGCTGGATCCGCCCGGCATTGACGTTGACCCGGCCGGAAACCGATTCGGCCGCCACTTCCCCTGACGCCCCACCGCCGGCCAGCAACTGGCCACTGACCGTGCGCGCATCCAGGCGTGCGGTCTGCAGCTGCGAGCGGATGCCACCACTGACCGTGTTCAACGTGGTCTCGCCACTGCGCCCGGCCGCGGTGATGCTGCCGCTGACACTGTTGGCCTGCAGGCGGCGCACGTCGATGTCGGCGACGTCGATGTCGGCGCTGATGGTGCCCAGCTGCACTTCCACCGAACGCGGCACGCGCAGCTCCAGGGTCGCCCCGCCGTTGCTGCGGCCACGCGGGTACTCCACTTCCCAGCGCACCCGGTTGCTGCTCTTGTCCTGCTTGAGGGTGAGCCCATCGGCCATCGAACCGGTCAGCGCCACGTCGCTGCGGTCCCAGCCGCGCACGGTCACTTTGCCGGCGATGTTGCTGATCTCCACGCGGCCGCCGGCCCCCAGTGGGTGGCGCTCATTGACGTTGGTGGCGGCCTGGGCAACCAGCGGCAGGCACAGGGCCAGGGCGGCGATCAGGGACAGAGGAATGCGCATGGGGTTCTCCTTCAAGTGGGCAGGCCGGCGGACAGCACCGCCTGCTGGGTGAGTTCCAGCCGCAGCGCGTAGGTACGCTGCAGTTGCCCGAGCAGATAGCGCGAGCGGGGATTTTCAGCGATGGCCGCGCGGATGTTGTCCGCGCTGGCGTCGAGTTCATGCAGGGCCGGGCGCCACTCATCGGTGAGATCGGCACTGGGCAGAGCTGCAATGGCCTGCTGGTATTCACCGGCCATCGCATCGGCCTGGCGTTGCAGCAGCGATGGTGCCGGCGTGTGCGGGACCGGCGTCGGCACCACCATCAGCAGCGCCAGCGCGGCGGCCAGGCCGAGCCCGATGCGCAGCGGCCAGCGTTGCCGCCGGCGGCGTGTCGGCAGCGTTGCCACCGCAACCGCCGGGGCCGGGGCCGGGGCCTGGGCCTGGGCCTGGCCTGGCAGCTGCGCGGCAATGCCCTGCCACACCCGTGCCGGCGGGACGCGCTCGGTTGGCAGGGCGCGCAGGCGTGCACTCAGCTCGTCGTGAGCGGACAGTTCGTCGTGATCGGAATCATGGGGGGTCATGCGGTTTCTCCTAGGCGTGCACGCAGCAGGCCGCGCGCACGGTGCAGCTGTGCTTTGGAACTGCCGACGGCCATCTGCAGCTGGTCGGCGATTTCCTGGTGTTTCCACCCTTCGATGTCATGCAGGACCAGGACCGCGCGGGCCCGTGGCGGCAGTGTTTCCAACGCGCGCTCCAGGTCCATCGAGGTGCCGGCGCAGCGGTCCTGGGCGGGCAGCATGGCCAGCGACTCCCAGCCCTCCTCACCGGCATCGCGCGCATCGCCGGTGGCGTTGGCGCGCAGTTCCATCAGCGCTGCATTCACGCCCAGGCGGTGCAGCCAGGTGCCCAGGCTGCTTTCGAAACGGAAGCCCGGCAGGGCGCGCCATGCCTGCAGGAAGGCCTCCTGCAGGGCATCCTCGGCGCGGGCCGCGTGGCCGCCGCACAGCCGCCACAGCACGGCGTATACACGCGGCGAATGCCGTCGGTAGATGCGTTCGTACGCGGTCACGTCGCCGGCCGCCGCGGCACGCACCAGGGCGTGGTCATCGGCGGCGTCGGCCTGGGTCGTGGCGCTGGAGGCGGGCATGGTCGTGTCGAGCATATCCGTTGGATGCGGGGGGCATGGAAAAGGTTTAAGCCCGTTCTGACTTTCTTTTCAGGTGCCTCCGCTTGGGGCTGCTGCGAGCGTGAGGGCCCCGTAGCAACCGGCAGGCCCCTCGGCAAATGTCGCCCGGCCGCCGCCTTAAGGCGACGACCTCCTCCTTGATTTTGCCCAGGGGCCTACCGGCCGCTACGGGACTCGCGTGTGGCACGCGTGCGGCAAGGCGGATTATTTCTGCGGTCTTTAAACCTTCCTGGCCGGCGCTGCATCCAATCCCATGTCACTACCGGCCCCCGCCAAGGAGTATTCCCATGTCTTCCAGTTGCCTGGCCCTGCTGCTCTCGCTGGCCACCGGCTGCACGCTGCCGTGGAGCCCGCTGCAGATCCAGGTCACGTTGAGGTCTGAAGCACCCGATGTCTGTGTGCAGTACGCGCAGAACGCGCCGCTGTGTGCCTCGGCGATGATCGCTGTGTTCGATGTGTACGGCAGGAAGCCGGAGTAAGCCGGCACCACGATGCGGTGAGGCGCATCGGCATTACCATGGCGGGATCGGCACTAACGCTGCAAAGGAATTCCTCCCCCATGAAAGACCATCTGCCCGCCTGGACCCACGAATGGCTGCACTACGGGGTCCCTGCCCTGCAGATTCTGGTGACCCTGCTGGTGGCCTGGCTGCTGCGGCTGGTTGCCCGGCGGCTCATCCGCCGCGTCGGTGAGCACTACACACTCCCGCCGGAAATGATCATGGGCGCGCGCCGGGTGTTCACCTTCGTGGTGTATTTCACCGTGCTGCTGATCGTGCTCAACATCGTGGGCGTCTCGGCAACGGTACTTTGGACCGCCTTCACCGGGTTCGCCGCGGTCGGCGCGGTGGCGTTCTTCGCGGCGTGGAGCGTGCTGTCCAACATCTTCTGCACGCTGCTGATCTTCACCACGCGGCCGTTCCGCCTGCACGATTACATCGAGCTGCTGGAGAACGGTGAGAAGCCTGGACTCAAGGGCCGCGTGATCGACATCAACCTGATCTACACCACATTGCAGGAAACCGGCAGCGGGCATGAAGGCACGGTGCTGCAGATGCCCAACAACATGTTCTTCCAACGCACCGTGCGCCGTTGGCGCGATCCTTCGCAGGCGCCGGGCGGGATTCAAGGGGACGGCTGAGTCCCGCCGCCGTCGGCCAGGCAATGCCCGGGCGCAGGATCGATACCTAGCGCAGCTGGCTGTCCTTGCTGCCGCGGCGGTTGTAGCCGCTGCCCTCCTGCTGGGCGGCGTCCTCTTCTTCCTGGCAGCGCACGCACAGGCGTACGCCGGGTACGGCCTTCCGCCGCGCCTCGGGAATGGGCGCGTCGCAATGCTCGCAGTGGGTCAAACCGGGGCCGTCGCGCAGCTGCGCGCGTGCCCGCTGGATGGCTTCATCGACGGTGGCGTCGATCTGATCCTGGACGGCACCGTCGCCAGCCCAACCTGTCGCCATGATGTGTCTCCCATGCCGGTGTCAGGCCACCAGCATAGACCCCGTCCACCGCGCCCAGCCAACGTAGGGCTGAACGCCCGCGGCGCCGGGTGAACGCTTCAGACGTGGCTTACCAGACCAGGTCGTCCGGCACCTGGAACTGGGCGTAGTACGCATCGTCCTCGGCGTTGCCGGTGCTCGGTTCGCTGCCGGGCTGGGCGTTGTCGAGCACGATCACACTGGCATCGCGCTCGCGGACCTTCTCGGCCGCAGCCCGCGGCAGCAGTTCGAAACCGTCGCGATGGCGCACGATCACCAGGCTGCCCGAGGCCAGCTGGCGGCGCAGCACGTTGTTGACCAGCAGGGTGCGGATCACGGTGCCGTCGTTGAAGCGGTACTCGCTCTCGCCTTCACGCTTGACCTTGTGCGCCTCGACGATCTGGCGGACCTGGGCCTGCAGCTCCTGGGCGTGGCCCTTGGCCTTGCGCTCGGCTTCCAGCGCACGATCGCGTTCCGCCTTTTCCGCACGCAGGCGCTCGGCCTCGCGCTGGCTGTCGCTGGGCGCGACGGGGGCCTTGCCGTGACGGGCTTTCACCTGTTCACGGGCGGCCTGGGAGACCTGGGATTTCTTGACCAGCCCAGCCTTGAGCAGCTGCTCCTGCAGGGGATTTGCCTTCGCCATACGCCTAGCATCTGTTGTTGCGGGATTCCGGGGGCCATCATACTGGTCTGCCCGCCCCGCCCCAACCGCCCGCATGACCGCCCTGAAGTACCTCGCCGGCTATCCCGACGCCCTGCAGCAGCAGGTGCGCGAGCTGATCGCGGGCGACCGGCTGGGGCCGTGGCTGGAGCGCCGCTATGCCGAACTGCATACCGTCCGCAACGACCGCCAGCTCTACGACTACACCCAGGGCCTGAAAGAGCGCTACCTGCGCCAGTCCGCGCCGCTGTCCAAGGTGATCTACGACAGCAGGCTGCAGGTCCTCAAGCACGCGCTGGGCACGCACACCACGGTCTCGCGGGTGCAGGGCAGCCGGCTCAAGGCCAGCCGAGAGATCCGCATCGCCACGGTGTTCCGCGAGGCGCCGGCCCCGTTCCTGAAGATGATCGTGGTGCATGAACTGGCCCACCTGAAGGAATCGGACCACAACAAGGCCTTCTACCAGCTGTGTACCCACATGGAAGCGGACTACCACCAGCTGGAGTTCGATCTGCGCCTGTACCTGACCCACCTGGAACGCACGCCGGCCTGAGCCGCAGCGACCCTCATCGCGCAGCGCCGGGCCCCAGCCAGTACACTCCCCGCCCGCTTCCCGTTTTATGTTGCCTGCCCCATGACCGACCCGATCCGACTCGACAAACGCCTGACCAGCCTGATCGGCTGCTCCCGTGGCGACGCCCAGCGCTACATCGAGGGCGGCTGGGTGACCGTCAACGGCCAGGTGGTCGAACAGCCGCAGACGATGGTCACCGACGAGGACATCGTGCTGCGCGAGAACGCAGAGGCAACCCGCACCGAGACCGTGAGCATGCTGCTGCACAAGCCGGCCGGCATGCGCTCGGACGAACTGTGCGCCCTGGTGACCCCGGAAAGCCGCAGTGAACTCGACGCCACCGGTGTGACCCTGCTGCAGCGGCATTTCCACGCCCTGCAGCTGGTGATGCCGCTGTCCGATGACGAGAGCGGCCTGGTGGTGGTCAGTCAGGACGGGCGCGTGATCTCGCACCTGAAGGATCGCGGCGCAACGCTGGAGCAGGAATACCTGGTGGAAGTCAGTGGCGAGCTGGCGCCCTACGGCATGAAGCGCCTCGCGCACGGCCTGAGCTTCCGCAGCTGGCCGTTGCCACCGTGCAAGGTGAGCTGGCAGAACGAAACCCGCCTGCGCTTTGCGATCAAGCCGGTGCATCCGGGCCAGCTGCGCGACATGTGCGCCCAGGTCGGGCTGGAGGTCATCAGCATCCGCCGCCTGCGCATCGGCCGCGTGGCGATGGGCAAGCTGGTCCCGGGCCAGTGGCGTTACCTGGCGCCGGACGAGCGTTTCTAAACCGCGCCAGCACTCGCCCTGCACGCCCCGGCCGCTTACGATCGGGGCATGACCGAGAAAAAACCGTTCTGGCGCCGGCTGCTGCGCTGGCTGGGGATCGTTGTCGCCCTGCTGATCCTGCTGGTCCTCAGCGGCCTGCTGCTGGCCGATCACCTCACCCCGCAGGCCGTGGGCGAGCGTTCGACGGTGCTGCCCACGCAGGCCGACCAGACCCCGATCGATCGCGAGCTGGTCCGCCTGCAGGCCGAGCACCCCGGCCAGACCGGTGTGGCCTTCCTGTCCGACGGGCTGGACGCATACGCCGCACGCGCGGTGATCACCCAGCACGCCGGGCGCAGCCTGGACCTGCAGTACTACATCTGGCACGACGACCTCATCGGCCATCTCATGGCCAACGAGTTGTACCGCGCCGCCGAGCGCGGCGTGCGGGTACGCATCCTGCTCGATGACATGAACGCGCAGGACAAGGACGCGCTGATGATGGCGCTCGATGCGCACCCCAACATCGAGATCCGCCTGTACAACCCGTTCCGCAACCGCAGCGGGCTCTGGCGCCTGGTCGAGATGGTGCAGCGCGTTTTCAGCGTCAACCACCGGATGCACAACAAGTCATGGATCGCCGATGGGCGCGTGGCGATCGTCGGTGGCCGCAACATCGGCGAGGAGTATTTCAGCGCACGCCCGGATGTGAACTTCCGCGACCTGGACCTGCTGGTGGCCGGCGAAGCGGTGCAGCAGGCCAATACGATCTTCGACGAGTACTGGAACAGCGATACCGCCGTACCGATCCGTGCGCTGGCGTTCTACACCGAACCGCAGCTGCGCCTGCTGATCCGCGAAAGCGAGCACGAAGCGCGCCTGGACAGTGCCAAGCCCTATCTGGAACGCGTGGCGCGCTCGCAGGCGGAGAAATCGTATTACCGCGATGCGCTGGATCTGCACTGGTCAAACCACGTGGCCATCGCCTCGGACCCGCCGATGAAGCACCGCCGCGACGATCAGGCCGGCTGGCTGGTGACGCGCCTGGTGCAGGAGCTGCAGAGCACGCAGCACAAAGCCTTGCTGATCTCGCCCTACTTCGTGCCCGGCGAGGAGGGCGCCGAGGGGCTGGGCGCGATGGTGGCGCGTGGCGCGCAGGTCGGGGTGATCACCAACTCCCTGGCCGCCAATGACGTGGCCGCCGTGCACAGCGGTTACATGCACTACCGGGCACCGTTGCTGCGCAGTGGCGTGCAGCTGTACGAGCTCAAATCGCGCGGCAACGTTGATGGCGGCGGCCTGTTCGGCAGCAGTGGCGCCAGCCTGCATACCAAGGCCTTCATGATCGACGACCAGCGCGGCTTCGTCGGCTCGTTCAATCTGGACCCACGCTCGGCGTATCTGAACACCGAGATGGGCGTGCTGTTCAACGATCCGGTCCTGGCCGCGCAGCTGCGCGGGGAATACCTGCGCCTGGCCAGCCCACGCCAGAGCTACTGGGTGGCCCTGGGACCGGACGGCGACGTGCGTTGGCTGGAGCGTGATGCGCAGCCGCCGCATTGGCTGTACACCGAACCCGATGCCGGGTTCTGGCTGCGGGCCAGCGCGCGCGCGATCAGCTGGCTGCCGCTGGAGTCGCAGCTCTAGCTCAGCCGGCCTGGGCCACGTCCAGCTCGGCCTCTTCGCCCTCCAGCGTTTCCACGGCCCGCCCGTGCACGCGCCGCCAGATCCAGTGCAGTGCATGCGGCGGCGTGTCGTCCAGTTGCTCCAGCAACGCCAGCGCCTGGACCTGACCGATCTGGCCATGGCGGCACAGCAGGCTGGCCGCCGCCGCCGCACGCGCAAAGCGCAGGCTGGCCGCCAATCCACTGCCACTCTGGCGGATCAAGGCATCGTGCACGGCCTTGGGCAGCTCCCATGCCGCGGCGATGCGGCTGGCCACCGGCAGGGTCCAACTGTCGAGAAGATCGGCCGCCAGCGCGCGCGGCGGGGCGGCGAGCGCCTGTTGCGTGCAGGCATCGAGCAGATGGCGCATCACCAGCGCTGCGCCCAGGCCCTGGGTCAGGCCCAGCCACTGCGCGGCGAAGCCATCTTCATGGGTCACGGTGCGTGCGTGGTCGGCGGCAGCGCGCGAGGCCAGCAGCGCATGCTCCCAGATCACCGCGCTGAACTGCGGAAAGGCATCGCACTGCAGCTGCATCACCGGCTGCACCAGCACCGCGCTGATGATCTGGCGGATGCCATCGGTACCGACCAGGGTGACCGCACGTTGCAGGGTCTCCACCGGGCGTGCCTGCACCCGGTAGACCGGGCTGTTGGCGATGCGCAGCAGATTGCCGGTCAACACCGGGTCCTGGCTGATGATCGCGGCCATTGCGCGCGCCGAGGCGTCGCTGTCGTTGACGGTCTGGATCAGCTGCGGCAGCAGTTGCGGACGGCGGGGCAGGTGTTTGGCCGACCAGTCCCGCGCCAGCAGCGACGCGGTGACGGCATCACGCAGTTCAACGGTGCGCGGGGCCGCCGCGTCGGCGGCATCGCCACTGCGCGGCACCAGTGCCAGCGTATGCAGCCCGGCCTGCAGCACCCCCACCGGATCGGTACCCGGCGCTACCGGGGCGACCGGCAACGCCGCGGCCCGCCCGTGCGTGGCGGCGCCACGCGCCATCGACCGGGCCACCACGGCACGCCGGTGACCGAGCACAGCGGCCATGCCAAGCAGCGCCAGCACAGCGGCGCCGACAACCATCGCGCCGTTCATGCCCATGGCCCTGGACGCGCCGGGTCCCGCACTTGCCTTGTTGCGACTGCGCCCACGTGATCCTTCCTGCGATGACCGGCCATCCACACCGTTGCCACGGCATCGGCCTGCGCTTCAGCAACTTTAATGGCCGTGGTGCGCAAGACCCCTGACAACACCGTCCGTCGGAATGCACTAGAATGGCGCCGCGCGACCCGTCCGAGACCCGACGACGTCGCTTTTTTTGTTTTACAACCCACCTTTTGCTGGCGCGTTCGCCGCTGTTCGCCACCGTTCGCACCATCGGAGCCACCATGTTATTTGAAACCCTCGAAACCACCGGTCACGAACAAGTGGTGTTCTGCCACAGCCGCGACGCCGGTCTGAGGGCGATCATCGCCATCCACAACACCACCCTCGGCCCGGCCCTGGGCGGTGTGCGCATGCGTCCCTACGCCAGCACCGACGAGGCCTTGGCCGATGCGCTGCGCCTGAGCCGCACCATGACCTACAAGAACGCCCTGGCCGGCCTCAACGTGGGTGGTGGCAAGGCGGTGATCATCGGTGACCCCAAGCGCGACAAGACTGAAGTGCTGTTCCGCGCTTTTGGCCGTTATGTCGATTCGCTGGGTGGCCGCTACATCACCGCCGAGGACGTCGGCACCGATGTCAACGACATGGAAAATATCTACCTGGAGAGCGAGTACGTCACCGGCGTACACCAGGTGCACGGCGGCTCCGGCGACCCGGCACCGTTCACCGCGTACGGCGCGCTGCAGGCGCTGATGGCATCGATGCAGCACAAGCTGGGCCATGAGGAAGTGGGCAAGGCCAGCATCGCGGTGCAGGGCCTGGGCCATATCGGCATGGAACTGGTGAAGCTGCTGCGCGATCGTGGCGCCAAGCTGTACGTCAGCGACCTGGACAGCACGCGCGTGGACCGCGCTGTCACCGAATACGGTGCGGAGGCGGTCAAGCCGGAAGACATCTACGACGTCAACGCCGACATCTTCGCGCCCTGCGCGCTGGAAGGCGCGATCAATCCGGATACCCTGCCGCGCCTGAAGTGCAAGATCGTCTGTGGTACCGCCAACAACCAGCTCTCCAGCCTGGAGGTCGGCGACGAGCTGCACGCGCGCGGCATCCTCTACGCACCGGATTACGCGGTCAACGCCGGGGGCGTCATGAACGTCTCGCTGGAGATCGACGGCTACAACCGTGAGCGCGCGATGCGCCTGATCCGCAGCATCTACCACAACCTCGGCCGCATCTTCGCGCTGTCGCAGAGCGAGGGCATCGCCCCGCAGCGCGCCGCCGACCAGATCGCCGAATCGCGCATCCTGTCGATCGGCAAGCTGAAGATGCCGCTGGGCCGGAGCACGCCGCGCCGGGGCAGCCTGCGCGGCAACTGAGCCGTTGCGCTGACAAACCAAGAGGGCGCGATCATCGATCGCGCCCTCTTTTTTTTCGTGCGTCGCGGCCAGGCCCGCGTTTAGAACCCAGCCGAATAGCGCACCTGCACCTGACGCAGATCGCCGCGCGGCCCAAAGCGCTGGTCGTACCCGAACGCCAGTCGGCTGTTGCGGCTCAACCACGACTCCAGCGAGAGCCCGAACAACCCGCCCGAGCGGGCCGGCTGCAACCCTGCTACCGGCGCCCAGGCCTCGACGCCGACGAAGCTGGCGTCCAAGGCCAGGCCGTCGCTGGACAAATGCTGCTGCCATTCGGCATAGCCGCGCAGCGACCAGCCGCCCCAGCGCCGCTCGGCGCGCAGGCCGGCCAACGCCTGACTGCGCGTACTCACGGCATCGCGCGCGCGCAGCCCAAAGCCCATGCCGCCTGTTTCACTGAAACCATCGCTGTCCACCCGGGCGTACTCGGCGCCCAGGTAAGGCGTCAGCGAGGCAGTGGCACTGCCGAAACGGTAGCCCGACTCCACGCTGGCCGCGCTGAAGCTGCCGCCATAGCGCGTATTGACGCCGTACTGCCCGGCACCGAGCAGCAACTGGCGATCGATCTCACGGGTGAACTGGCCGGCGCCGATCTGGCCCATCGCATACGCGCGGCCCGTGCCCCAGCCGGCATACACCTGCGCCTGCGACTGACGGTCGCGACCACGGTCACTGCCCCACGCGCGGCTGCCGTAGCTGCGCGTTTCACCGAATGCGAAACCGAGCATGCCGTGGCTGCCCAATGCCATGTCCTGGCCCATCATCCAGCCGCGGGTCGCCACGCCGTTGCCGGCGAAACTGCCCTGGCCCGCCTCGCCCAGCGTGCTCTGCCAGGCACCGCGCAGGCGTGGCGCGGCCTGCACATCACCGACCCGTGCCGACAGCGCACGACGGTTCATGTCGATGCTGTCGAAGGTCGCTGCCGTGGCCAGGGCGTGGGCCTTGCCGGAGAGGCTGTCCAGGCTGGCCTGCAAGGCGCTGGCGCCATCCACCTGCTGCAGCTTCCCGGCCCCGTCGGCAAACCCATCCAGTGCCGCGCCGCTGCGATCCAGCACTTCAAACGCGGATTCGACCCGCGCTGCCGAGGCCAGCGCCGTGCCGCCCAGGCCGGCCTGGAGGCTGGCGCTGGTCACGCTGATGCGGTCGATGACCATGGTGACGTCGTTGTTGGCGTGCAGCAGGCTGGCCTGGAGCAGGCTGCCGGGTGTCAGCCCATTGGTGACGCTGGCGAAGGTGCCGGTCACCCCACCATCGGCATGCAGCAGTGGCTGCGTGCGTCCGTCACGGGGCACGTAACCGGCGATGATGCTGTCCACACGGACCGTGCCGGCCAGCGTGGCGGTGCCGTTCACCATGAGCGGGTTGGCCCCCAGTGCGACGACCAGTTGCGCGCCGGCACGCTGGATGTAGTTGCCTTCGATGACAGCATCGATATTGTCGCTGCGCAGCATCACGCTGGCGCCGTTGTCCACGTTGCCGCCCACCCGCGTGGTGCCGTTCATGAACTGCAGCGCCGCGGCGTTGGGATCACCTGCCTGCGGCACGATGAGCACGTTGGAACGCAGCGACGCACCGCCGCGCAACGCAAGGGTGCCGCGCTCGATGAACGTGTCACCGGTGTAGGTATTGGCGCCGGCCAGGGTCAACGCACCCGTACCCTGCTTGGTCAGTCCGCCACTGCCGCTGATGTCGTTGCTCCATACCGAATTCAGCCCCGGCGTGCTGACATTGACCGTCGTATCGCCCCAGTCCAGCCTGGCCGGTCCGTTGATCGCCTTGGCGATGTTGAGCAGGCCATAGCCGAAGGTGCTGTCCACGCCACCCGCGCCGAGATCGGTCGCCGTGCCGAGCAGGGTCTGACGCACCAGGTCGTTGGTGAAGTACGGGTACTTCTGCCACACCAGCGCGGCCGCGCCGGAGACCAGCGGCGCTGCATAGGACGTGCCCGAGCCGTAGTAGTACGTGGGCGTGCCGCCGGTGTTGGCCGGATCGACGTACGCCGCGGTGCCCGGGGCCGCAAGGCAATAGCGTGCTGCCACGCCGCACGCGTTGGCGTAGGAGGCCAGCTTGCTCGGGTCGGCGGTATCGACCGCGGTCACGCTGAGCCACCCGCGCTCCAGATCCGCTGCCGGCAGGCTGCCGCCGGTGCCCGGCTGGCTGGGCAGGGCCGCCATGCTGGAGGGATTGGCCTTGCTCTCGTTGCCGGTCGCGAACACCACCAGGCCGCCATTGCCGATGATGAAAGGACGGTACTCCTGGGCAATCGGCGCGGTGGCGGCCGGATTGGTCCAGTACAGGCCGCCCCACGAGTTGTTCATGATCTTGACACCGGCATTGATCAGATCCTGGTGCACGGGCGCCAGGCCCAGCGCACCGCTGACCTGGTTGCCGCTGCCGGACCCATCATCGACCGGGCTTTTGTCGGCGATGATCCGTGCCGACACGATCTGCGCATCCGTCGCCACACCGCCTGGCCAGCTTCCCACCCGGCGACCGGCAGCCAACTGGGACACCACGGTGCCATGCCCGACCACATCATCCACGTTGGGGTTGTTCACCCGCGGATCGACGTAGGTGTAACTGGCCACGACGCGCCCGTTGAGCGCCGGATGGCTGCGGTTGACGCCTGAATCGACTACGCCGATGCGCACGCCGGCGCCGGTCCAGCCGGCCGCCTGCGCGGGGCCGGCCTGGATGATGCTCAGGTGCGCATCGAAGGCCGGCTGTGCCGGCGGTGCCGTGGTCGGCGGTGGCGTCGGGGGCGTGGTGGGGGGCGGCGACGGCGGGGTGGTCGGGGGAGGCGACGGCTCCAGATCCCCGCGGACATTGCTGCCCCCGCCTCCGCAGGCACTGAGTGCCAACGCCAACGCCGCGGCCAGGGCCGACCTGCCGATCACAACCTGCTTCATCCCTGCTCCCCTTGTGAATGGACCTTCCCCACCTGCCTGCCCCCGGGCAGACACCGGCAGTCAATGCCGACCCTCTATACTGGACCGACCCCCACGCAGTCTGCCGGGAAATGCGTCGGCTTCCAACGCCCGCGTTCCCATTCCGCTCTTCGCTCACGCACCAAAGAGATTGCACATGTCCAACATCGTCATCGCCGCCGCCAAGCGCACCGCCATCGGCTCCTTCCTGGGCCAGTTCAACGGCGTGCCGTCCCCGACCCTGGGGTCCACCGTGATCGCCGCGGCCCTGGAGCAGTCCGGAGTACCGGCTGCGGACGTTTCCGAAGTGATCATGGGCTGCGTGCTGCCGGCCAACCTCGGCCAGGCGCCGGCCCGCCAGGCCGCGATCGCCGCCGGGATTCCGGTCTCCACCGGCGCCACCACCCTCAACAAGGTGTGCGGCTCGGGCATGAAGGCCATCATGCTGGGGCATGACCTGATCAAGGCCGGCTCGGCCAGCATCGTGGTCGCCGGCGGCATGGAGTCGATGTCCAACGCCCCGCACATGATCCCCAACTCGCGCACCGGCAACCGCTTCGGCAACTTCCAGGTGATCGACCACATGGCCCACGACGGCCTGGTCAATGCCTATGACGGCAAAGCCATGGGCGAGTTCGCCGAGTGCACGGTGGAGAAGTACCAGGTCAGCCGCGAGGACCAGGATGCCTTCGCCATCGAATCGGTGCGCCGTGCGCAGGCCGCCCAGGCCAACGGCGCTTTCGACGGTGAGATCGTCCCGGTGAAGGTCAGCACGCGCAAGGGTGAGGTGGAATACGCACAGGACGAGCAGCCGAGCCGCTCGGACATCGCCAAGATCCCGACCCTGCGCCCGGCGTTCAAGAAGGACGGCACCGTCACCGCCGCCAGTTCGTCGAGCATCTCCGACGGCGCTGCCGCCGTGGTGCTGCTGTCCGAAGAGGATGCCGCCGCCCGCGGCCTGCAGCCGCTGGCCCGCATCGTCGGCCATGCGACCCACTCCCAGGCGCCGGAATGGTTCACCACCGCCCCCATCGGTGCGATCCAGAAGCTGCTGGAAAAGACCGGCTGGACGCTGGACCAGGTGGACCTGTTCGAGATCAACGAAGCCTTCGCCGTGGTCGCGATGGCGCCGATCCGCGAACTGGGCATTCCGCACGACAAGGTCAATGTCAATGGCGGCGCCTGCGCATTGGGTCATCCCATCGGTGCGTCCGGTGCACGGCTGGTGGTCACGCTGGTGAACGCATTGCGCAAGCGTGACGCCAAGCGCGGAATTGCTACCCTGTGCATTGGCGGCGGCGAAGCCACGGCCATCGCTATCGAATTGATTTGATTTGATTTAACGCGCATTTCTCAAAACTGAATGCGCGATCGCTTGACAGCCAATCGTGGCTTGTCATCATGTTGCCGGGCGCGCAATAGCGCGTTGCCTAATCTAACGACGAGGATTCACAACAATGAGCATCAACAAGCTGCTGATCGCGATGGCCCTGGGCCTGGCTCTGACCGCCTGCTCGAAGCAGGAGCAGGCTGCTGACGCCGCCGCTTCGGCCAACGAAGCTGCCGCTGACGCCCAGGCCGCTGCTGACCAGGCCGCTGCTGCTGGCGCCCCGGCTGCTGACGCTGCCCAGGCTGCTGCTGACACCGCCACCACCGCTGCTGACGCTTCGGCTGATGCCGCTGCCCAGGCTGCCGGCGCTGCCACCGACGCTGCTGCCGACCAGGCTGCTGACGCTGCCAAGGCTGCCGAAGGCACCGCCGAGAAGGCCAAGGACGCTGCTGAAGAAGCCAAGAAGTAATAACTTCTTTCTTCAAGCACGTCTGAAGAAGCCGCTGGTTCGCCAGCGGCTTTTTCTTTGGGCGCGGGTTGTGCAGATCCTGCCACGCACCGGTTCTTCACAGACGCATGAATAGGCTGGCCTCCCATCCATCGCCGTTCTGGAGCGCCACATGAAGATCCGTCCGCTGACCACCTCCCTGCTGGCTGCTTCCCTGCTGCTCGGCCTGGCCGCGTGCAAGGGCCCGGAGGCCGAACAGGCCCGCCGTGATGCCGCCCAGGCTGCCGACAGCACCAATGCCGCCGCGCGCGAAGCCGTGGACAAGGCCGCTGCCGCCACCCGCACTGCCGCCGACGATGCCGCTGCCGCCTCCGAGCGCGCCGCCGCCGACACCCAGCAGGCGCTCGACCGCGCAGCCGCAGCGACCTCCGAGGCCGCTGGCGAAGCCAAGGTTGCCGCCAAGGATGCGGCCGCCCATGCCAGCGATTCAACCGCCGACGCCGCGCAGAAAGTCGCCGACAAGGCACGCGACGTTGCCGACGACGCCAAGAAGAACGCCAACGAAGCCAAGCGCTGAATCGGCTCCCTCACGCCGTCTTCGGGTGTGACCAACGCCCCCTCTCCGGAGGGGGCGTTTTCATTGGGGCGCGTTCACGGCAGAGCGCGGCTCAGCACGGCCGCGAAATCCACGTCGGCCGGCAACGTCCCGAAGGCCATCCCATGCTCGGCACCCAGCCGCGAGCGGACGAAGGCCGATGCGTTCGGGCTCTGCGCGCCCAGCAGGACCGCGGCCTGCAAGACCAGCGCCAGGCGTTCGGTGATACGGCGGGCCTGAGCTTCCTGTGGCGTTGCCGCGCGCTGCATGCGTAACGCCCGCAGTGCCGCGTCATAGATCGCATCCACACCGGCCACCGCATCCAGCTCGGCGTCCAGCGCCTGCAGCACCTGTGGTTCGCGCGACAGCGCACGCAGCACATCCAGGCACTGGATGTTGCCGCTGCCTTCCCAGATCGAATTCAACGGCGCTTGACGATACAGCCGCGGCAGCATCGACTCCTCCACATAGCCGGCACCGCCGAGGCACTCCTGCGCTTCATTGACGAACACGGCCGCGCGCTTGCACACCCAGTACTTGCCCACCGCCGTCGTGATGCGCGCGAATGCCGCCTGCTGCGGGTCCGTCCCGGCCTGATCCACCGCCCGCGCCACGCGCAGGGCAAACACCGTGGCCGCTTCGGATTCGATCGCCAGATCCGCCAGTACGTTGGCCATCAGCGGGTGCTCGCTCAGCTGCTTGCCGAAGCTGCTGCGATGCCGGGTGTGATGCAGCGCCTGCGCCAGGGCCATGCGCATCTCGGCGGCGGCACCGAGCATGCAGTCCAGCCGCGTCATCATGACCATGCCGATGATGGTCGCCACCCCGCGCCCTTCCTCGCCCACCCGCTGCGCCCAGGCCCCGCACAGCTCCACCTCGCTGGAGGCGTTGGACCAGTCGCCAAGCTTGTCTTTCAAGCGCATCAGACGGAACGCGTTGCGGTGGCCATCGGCCAGGCGCCGCGGCATGAGGAAACAGCTCAGGCCGCCCGGCGCCTGCGCCAGCACCAGGAAGCCATCGGACATCGGCGCGGAGAAGAACCACTTATGGCCCACCAACGCATAGCTGCCATCGGCCTGGGGCTCGGCCCGCGTGGTGTTGCTGCGTACGTCCGAGCCGCCCTGTTTCTCGGTCATGCCCATACCCAGGGTGATCCCGGCCTTGTCGGCAATCGGTACGTCACGCGGGTCGTAGTGAGGCGCTGCCGCCTTGTCCGCCCAGGCGGCGAGCGACGGATCCTGGCGCAACACGGCGACCGCAGCGTGGGTCATCGTCAGCGGACAACTGGTACCCGCCTCGGCCTGGTGATGCAGATAGCTCAACGCCGCGCGTGCCACGTGCGCACCGGGGCGACCATCGTGCCAGGACAGCCCGGCCACGCCATGCGTTTTCGCCGCCGTCATCAGCTGGTGGTATGCCGGATGGAACTCGACGGTATCGATGCGATGGCCCTGTGCATCGTGGGTGCGCAGACGCGGGCGATCGCGATTGGCATCGAAGCCGATCCGATAGAGCTCATCGCCGGCGAGACCGCCATAGCGCGCCAACTGGCCCGCGAACGCGGCGCCGCCTTCGCGCTGTACTGCCTCGGCCAGCGCGACATCGTCGGCCCACAGATTGCGCCCTCCGAACGGTGGCGGCTGGTTGCTCACCTGATGCGTTTCGAACGCGGGCAATGCAGACGTCATCACGGCGACCTCCTTGCAGACAGATGCACCGATTCTGCCGCATCCCCCTGCAGGCCGCCGTTCATGCGGATTCTCACCTCCTGCACGAGCGCGGCGGCACAGTGCAGACATGAACACCGATGCCGACAACGAAGACCTGGTGGTGCTCCGGCCCGAGGGGCTGTACTGCCCGGCCGGTGATTTCCACATCGACCCGTGGCGGCCGGTGCCGCGTGCGGTGATCACGCACGGCCATGGCGATCACGCGCGCAACGGCATGGGCCATTACCACTGCACCACGCAGACCCTGCCGATCCTGCGCTGGCGCCTGGGCGATGTGGACTGCACCGCGCACGCGTACGGCGAGCGCTTCCCCTTGGGCGACACCGAGGTCTCGCTGCATTCGGCCGGGCATGTGCTGGGCTCGGCCCAGGTGCGGATCGCGCACGCGGGACGGGTATGGGTGGCCTCGGGCGACTACAAGCGCCAGCCCGATCCGAGCTGCGACCCGTTCGAGGTGGTGCCCTGCGACACCTTCATCACCGAAGCGACCTTCGGCCTGCCGGTCTACCGCTGGCCGGACACCGCGCAGGTCGCCGCCGACATCGTGGCCTGGCGGCGCGAATGCGAAGCACGTGGCGAGGCGGCCGTACTGCTCTGCTACGCGCTCGGCAAGGCGCAGCGGATCCTGGCCGAACTGCTGCCACTGGATGACCAGCCTGCGTTGCTGCATGGCGCGATCGCCACCGGCGTGGCGGTCTACCGCGAGGCCGGCATTGCGATGCTGGCCACCGAACCGGTCAGCGAGCAGGCGCGCGGTGCCGAGTTCGCCGGCAAGCTGATTCTTGCCCCGCCCTCGGCCGCCGGAAGCGCGTGGATGCGCCGCTTCAAGCGTGCGCAGCTGGGCTTCGCCTCCGGCTGGATGCGGGTGCGTGGCAACCGCCGCCGGCGCAACTACGATCGCGGCTTTGTGGTCTCCGATCACGCCGACTGGCCCGACCTGCTGCGCACCATCGCCGAAACCGGCGCGCGACGCGTGATCGCCACCCACGGCAATACCGATGCGCTGATCCGGTTCCTGCGCGAGCGGGGTGTCGCCGCCGAAGCGTTCGCCACCGGCTACGGGGACGAAGAATGAAACGCTTCGCCGCGCTTTACAGCGAACTCGACCGCAGCACCGCGACCGGCGACAAGCGCGCCGCGCTGGTGCGCTACTTCCAGCAGGCGCCACCGCACGACGCGGCATGGGCCCTGTTCCTGCTGGCCGGCGGCAAGGTCACCAGTGCGCGGCAGAAGATCGCCGGCAACGCCGAACTGCGCGCGTGGGTCGCCGAGATGTCCGACACACCGGCGTGGCTGGTGGACGACAGCTATGACCAGGTCGGCGATCTGGCCGAGACCCTCACCCTGCTGATGGACGACCCGGTGCAGGCCGGGGCGGATATCGCGCTCGCCGACTGGATCGAGCAGAAGCTGCTGCCGGTCGCCAATCAACCCGAGCCGGTGCGCCACGCCGCGGTCACGCAGGCCTGGCAACACCTTGCCTTCGACGAGCGGCTGGTGTTCAACAAGCTGCTGACCGGCGCGCTGCGCGTGGGGGTATCGCAGCGGCTGGTGCAGCAGGCACTGGCCGAATGGTCGGGCCTTGATATCGCGCGCATCGCCCAGCGCATGCTCGGCAGCTGGGTGCCCACACCCGGGCTGCTGGCGGCGCTGCTGTCACCGGAAGAGCGGCCGGAAGATCGCCAGCAGCCCTACCCGTTCTTCCTGGCCTCACCGCTGGAGGCGGAGGTCGACACGCTCGGGCCGATCGAGGACTGGCTGCTGGAATGGAAATGGGATGGCATCCGCCTGCAGGTGCTGCGCCGCCAGGGCGAGGTCGCGCTGTGGTCGCGCGGCGAAGAACGTCTGGATGGGCGCTTCCCGGAGATTGAAGCGGCGGCGATGGCGCTGCCCGATGGCTGCGTGATCGATGGCGAACTGCTGGCCTGGGCCGACGGCGATGATCTACCGCTGCCCTTCACCGCGCTGCAGACGCGCATCCAGCGCCTCAAACCTGGCCCCAAGACGCTGCGCGATACGCCGGTGCGCGTGCTGGCCTACGATCTGCTCGAACTGGACGGTGACGACCTGCGCGCCTTGCCGCTCTCGCAACGGCGTGCGCGCTTGGCCGAGGTGCTCGCCACGCTGGCGGACCCGCGCCTGATGCTGTCGCCGGCGGTCCGCGTGGCGGATTGGAGCGCGGCGGCCGCGCAGCGCGATCTGGCCCGCGAGCGTGGCGTGGAAGGGCTGATGCTCAAACGCGGCGACTCGGTCTACCAGGCCGGGCGCCGACGCGGCGACTGGTGGAAATGGAAGATCGCCCCGCTGACCATCGATGCGGTGATGATCTACGCGCAGTCCGGCCACGGCCGGCGCAGCACGCTCTACACCGATTACACCTTCGGGGTGTGGGACGGCGAAACGCTGGTGCCGGTGGCCAAGGCGTACTCGGGCCTGGACGACAAGGAAATCCTGGCGCTGGACCGCTGGATCCGCGCGAACACGATCGAGCGCTTCGGGCCGGTACGCAGCGTGCGTGGCGAGCAGGTGTTCGAGCTCGGCTTCGAAGCGGTGAACCGCAGCAAGCGGCACAAGTCCGGCATCGCCGTACGCTTCCCGCGCATCCTGCGCTGGCGGCATGACAAACCCGCCAGCGAGGCCGACACCCTGGCCCAGCTGCAGGCACTGGCGCGGTGACCCGACGCGAGGCCATGGCCCGGCTGACGGCGTGGTTCGCCAGCCGGGGCTGGGCGCCACTGCCCTTCCAGAAAGCGATGTGGCGGCATTACCTGGCCGGCGCGTCCGGCCTGCTGCACACACCGACCGGCAGCGGCAAGACGCTGGCCATGTTCGGTGGCCCGTTGCTGCAGGCCCTCAACAACCCGCCCCCCCGAACCACCCGCGGCCGCGCGAAGACCCCCGTACCCGTCCTGCAGGTGCTGTGGATCACCCCGCTGCGCGCACTGGCCGCCGACACCGCGCGCGCGCTGCGTGAGCCACTGGATGCCCTCGGGTTGGACTGGCAGGTGGGCCTGCGTACCGGCGATGCCAGCGCGCGCGACAAGCGCCTGGCGCGTGAAGGGCGGCTGGATGTGCTGGTGACCACGCCCGAATCATTGGCGCTGCTGCTGAGCTATCCCGACACGATGGCGCGCCTGCAGCACCTGCGCTGCGTGGTGGTGGACGAGTGGCACGAACTGCTCGGCAACAAGCGCGGCGTGCTGCTGCAGTTGAATCTGCGCCGCCTGCGCGATGCCCTGCCCGCGCTGCAGGTGTGGGGACTGTCAGCGACGCTGGGCAATCTGGACGAAGCGCGCGAGGTGCTGTTGCCCGATGTGCCCGATGCCCCGCTGGTGGCCGGCGCGCGGCCGCGCCCGGTCAGTGTGGAGACGCTGCTGCCCGCGCAGGGCGAGCGCTTCCCGTGGGCAGGCCACCTGGGTCTGTCGCAGTTGCAGCGCGTGCTCGAAAAACTGCTGACGGTGCGTACCAGCCTGCTGTTCACCAACACCCGTGCGCACGCCGAGCTCTGGCATCAGGCGCTGTCGGCGGTGTGGCCGGAAGACCCGGCCACACTCGCCCTGCATCACGGCTCGCTCGACCCGGCGTTGCGCCGCGCGGCCGAAGAAGGCCTGCGCGAGGGCCGGCTGCGCTGCGTGGTCGCCACTTCCAGCCTGGATCTGGGTGTGGATTTCCCCAGTGTCGACCAGGTGCTGCAGATCGGCAGCCCCAAGGGTATCGCACGGTTGCTGCAGCGCGCGGGGCGCGCCAGGCATCGCCCCGGCGAATCCGGGCACATCGTGTGCGTCCCCTCGCACGCGCTGGAGCTGGTGGAATACGCGGCTGCGCGGCGCGCGCTGGCCCACGGCCACATCGAAGCGCGCCGGCCGCTGCGCTTGTCGCTGGATGTGTTGGCGCAGCATGCGGTGAGCTTCGCACTCGGCGGCGGCTTCGATCCGGACGTGCTGTTCGAGCAGGTGCGGCGCACGCACGCGTTCGCCGGTCTGGATCGCGCGCACTGGGAGGGCGTGCTGGAGTTCATCGTGCAGGGCGGCCGCGCGCTGTCGCAGTATCCGGATTTCCACAAGGTCGTGCGCGATGACGATGGCATTTACCGCGTGCACGACCGTCGCGTCGCGCTGCGGCACCGGTTGTCGATCGGCACCATCACCAGCGATGGCAGTGTCATGGTGCAGTTCCTGCGCGGCGGCCGGCTGGGTGCGGTGGAAGAACAGTTCCTCAGCCGGCTGCGGCCCGGTGATCGCTTCCAGTTCGCCGGCCGCCTGCTGGAACTGGTGCGGCTGGAGAACCTGACCGCCTACGTGCGCGTGGCACGCGGCGGCGATGGGGTGGTGCCGCGTTGGCAGGGCGGCCGGTTGCCGCTGTCGGACGCGCTAGGGCATGAAATGGAAACAGTGCTGGCCCACCCGCCCGAGAGCCCGGAGATGCAGTGGCTGGCGCCGCTGTTGGCGCTGCAGATGCGCCTGTCGGCCCTGCCTGGGCCTGAGCTGCTGCTGGTGGAGCATGTCCGCCGGCGCGAAGGCCAGTTCGTGTTCGTATATCCCTTCGCCGGCCGTCAGGTCAATGAAGGGCTGGCCGCGTTGATGGCGATGCGCTGGACGCGCCTGCAGACCAATACGTTCGGCTATGCGGCCAACGATTACGGTTTCGTACTCGCCCCGGCACGTGCGGTTGAGATCGATGCGGCACGCGTGCGCGCGTTGCTGGAACCACAGGGACTGCTTGCGGATCTGCGCGAGAGCCTCAATCTGGGCGAGCTTGCCCGACGCCAGTTCCGCGACATCGCGCGCGTCTCCGGCATGCTGGTACCCGCGCTGCCGGGGCGGACACCGCGCAGCCTGCGTCAGCTGCAGGCCTCCAGCGGATTGCTGTTCGACGTCCTGCGCCAACATGATCCGGATCACATCCTGCTGACGCTGGCCGAACACGAAGTGCTGCACGATCAACTCGATATTGAGCGTCTGGCCCGCGCCCTCACCCTCTGCCAGGCGCGGACGCTGAGCCTGCAGCATCCGGCCAGCCTGGGCCCACTGTCCTTCCCCCTCTGGGCCGAGCGGCTGCGCGGCCAACTCAGCAACGAAGACTGGAAGACCCGCGTCCTGCGCGCTGCACAGCAACTGGAGAAGCGCCATGGCACCTGAACTGCCGATCACCCTCGCCGGCGAAGCCGTCCACCTGCTCGGCGCGCGTGCGCTGCATTGGCCGGCGCGCAACGCGCTGTTGATCGCTGACCTGCATCTGGGCAAAGCGGACCTGTTCCGGCGGTCGGGCATCGGCCTGCCCAGCGGCGGTACGTCCGATGACCTGCAGCGGCTGGGCGCGATGGTGCAGCACCACGACGTGCGCCATCTGTGGATTCTCGGGGATGTGCTGCATGGCGCGGCGCATCGCGCGGCGTGGTACCGGCAGTGGCAGGGATGGCGCGAGCAGCATCCTCACCTGTGGATCGGCGCGCTGGAAGGCAATCACGACCGGGTGTTGCCCAAGGCCGACCTGGGCATCGAACTGCTCGGCGAGCGTGTGCAGGAGGGGCCCTTCCTGCTGCGCCATGCACCGCAGCGCCAGCCGGGCCTGCATGTGCTGTGCGGCCATCTGCACCCGCTGGCGCGCCTGCCCGGCATGCAGCGGCGGTGGCCGTCGTTCTGGATGCGCGAGGGAATGACGATCCTGCCGGCGTTTTCCGGATTCACCGCCGGCATCGCACCGGTGCTCGGTGCCGGCGAGCAGCTGGTGGCCTGTGTCGAAGACCAGGCCATCGCGTTGCCGGCGCGCTGATTCGGGCAGCGCGCGACGTCAGTGGCCCCAGCTACCTTGCCTGGATCAGGCAGCCGAGGCCAACAGGTCCGGCATCAACCGGATATCCGGTGCATTCGGATTGGGCCGTACGGGTTGCCGCTGGATCGCGGTCAGCATGTCATGGGCGGCGGCACGGATGCGCGGATGGTGCTCCGGCGCGGCGTGCGTAATGAGGCTGGTCACATGGAACTCGAACACGTCTTCCATCACGTCCGGCTGATCCTCATGCAGCATCTGCAGTAGTCCGCGCAGTTTGCGGATTTCACTTTCCAGAGTTTCGGCCGAGAACAGCATTTCAATCTCCTTGGGTTGCGATCGGTCCACCGGACCGTAGGTCGCAAACGCAGCATCACCGTACCACCCCGTCGTCGCGGGCCTCCAAGCGATCAGGAATCGGACGCGCATGGGCGGTGTCAGCAGGGCGCGCATGGACAAGCGCGAGCGCTGCGTTTGCCAGGGTGTTGTCCCATGCCAGCGGTGAGTCCACCGTCAATGAATGTTATTCACGCCTTCACATCGGCGTGCGCGCACCAATACACAGGGGTATCAGCGGATGCCATCCGTCGCTCGCGCGGCATGCATCGCCTGCACGAACGCGGGCGACAACGGCAGTCTGCCCAGCCAGCCACGTTGGGTTCCGCTGAGCACGCGGAGCATATGCCCGCGCCCACCCGGCACGCGGCCCATGGGTTGGAACAGCACATCGCGTGCGCGCGCCAGTCCATCGCGTTCGGACTGGAACAAGGGCGTCAGCCATCGACTCCAGTACTGGTAGGTCACCACGTGGGCGCGCCGCTGCACCTGGTAGGCGCGCAGCGCGACCTCGGCATCGGCGTGCGCGCGCAGTGCGTCGCGCAACGCCAGCGCGTCCATCAGCGCCATGTTCACGCCCTGCCCCAGCTGTGGACTCATCGCGTGCGCCGCATCGCCGACCAGCACCAGCCGCCCGCGATGCCAGCGCGAGAGCACGGCGTCGCGGTACCCGGCGCGGGCCAGTTGACCCGGTTCGGTCACGCCGGCGAGGCGCTCGTGCGCCTGCGGCCACAGCGTGGCGATCTCGTCGAGCCAGCGGGCCATGCCGTCACGCTCCCACTGTGCGAAGCGGTCACGCGGCAGGCTCCAGAAGAAACTCAGCTGCGGCGCATCGTTGCCCGGCCGGGTCCCAACCGGCAGCAGCCCGATCATCTTGCGCGCGGCCACATAGCGTTGCCGCAGTTCATCCACGTGCGGCCAGTCGCCGCGCGGCAGCAGGCACCACAGCGCGCCCCACGGGTATTCGCGGTCCAGCGTGGTGCCCTGCACCTGCGCGCGCAGCGAGGAGGCGGCACCATCGGCAGCAATCACCAGATCGTACGGCCCGTGCCAGCACCCGTCCGCATCACGCACGCGCCCCTGCGCGGTGGCCACCTCGACGATGGCGGTACCGGCCTGCAGGTTGCCCGGCTGTTCCCACGCAGCTGCCAGCAGCGAGAACAACGCGCCGCGCTGCATGCCCACGCCGTGCAGTGCGGCATCCAGATGGACGTACCGCATATCCATCACCGCGCGTCCGCACGGCGTCTCGCCGTACAGGCGGCGCACGGCAGCGCCGTGACGGAGCACCGCGGGCAGCAGCCCCATCTGCCAGAGCACGTCCAGACCGCTGGGCTGGAGCAGGAAGCCTGCACCGACGGGTCCCGGGGTTGCGGCACGCTCGAACACGTGCACATCGTGATGATCGCGTGAAAGCAGGATCGACAACGCCTGCCCGGCGGTGCCGTAGCCGACGATGGCGATGGTGCGAGGTGGAGACATGCGCGTACTCACTGATGAAAAAAAAACCCCGCCGAAGCGGGGTTTTCAATGCGCAGCTGAAAGAATCACTCAGCCGGCACGATGTTCGAGGCTTGGGCGCCCTTCGGGCCCTGGGTCACGTCATAGGTGACCTTCTGGCCTTCCTGCAGACTGCGGAAGCCCTTGGAGTTGATCGCGGAGAAGTGCGCGAAGACGTCGGCGCTGCCGTCCTCCGGCGAGATAAAGCCAAATCCCTTGGCGTCGTTGAACCACTTGACGGTACCGTTCGGCATGGTAATGCGAGACCTTCTTCTATGAATGGGTGGTGTACGCTCAACCAGCGCACTGGCGGAGTATGCAAACCTTGTACGGTAATGACAATCACCCCCGTGCCAATTCACCGATCAATTCGGGCAGACCGGAGGAGGCAGCCTCCACATTGGCCAGCACTTCAGCCATCGTGATTTCATCGCCATCGCCACAGCCGGCGGCCCAGTTGGCCACAATGGCCAGGCAGGCATAGTCCAGGCCGAGCTCGCGGGCCAGGCTCGCTTCGGGCATGCCGGTCATGCCGACCAGATCGCAGCCATCGCGGCGCATGCGCGCGATTTCCGCATTGGTTTCCAGCCGCGGGCCCTGGGTGGCGCCGTAGCAGCCACCGTCCTGCAGGCGCACGCCGGTCACTTTCGCCGCGGCCAGCACCTTGCTGCGCAGCATCGGGGTGTACGGATGGCCGAAGTCCACGTGCAGCACCTCGGTACCCGGCTCTTCGCACAGGGTGGAGATGCGGCCCCAGGTGTAATCGATCAACTGGTCCGGGCAAGCCAGCACGCGCGGGCCGAACTGTTCGGTGATGCCGCCAACCGTATTGAGCGCGAGCACGCGCTGCGCACCGATCTGCTGGAGCGCGGCGAGGTTGGCGCGGTAGTTGATCTTGTGCGGCGGCAGCGAGTGGCCTTCACCGTGGCGCGCCAGGAAGGCCACGCGCTGGCCCAGCAGCGTGCCGACGCGGATCGGACCGGACGGCGTGCCGTACCGGGTCTCGACCTGGTGGCTGCTCACGTCATCGAGCTGGGCCAGCGTGTAGACGCCGGTGCCGCCGATGACGGCAAGAGAAATGTGTTCCATCATTCCTTCATCGCGTAGATGGCCGGCACGCAGCGCAGCGTCTCGTTGACGTCCATGCCGAACCCGAACACATAGCGGTCCGGCAGGTCGATGCCGGCGTAGTCGGCCTTGACGTCCGGCAGCGCGCGGTCGTGCAGCTTGACCGTCAGCGCGGCGATGCGCACATCGGTGGCACCCTGCTCCAGGCACCAGGTGCGTACGCCCTGCAGCGTGTAGCCCTCATCGAGGATGTCATCGACCAACAGCACGCGGCGCCCGAACAGCGCGGTGGCCGGCTTGTGCTTCCAGACCAGATCGCCGCCGGTGGTTTCACCGCGGTAGCGGGTGGCGTGCAGGTAATCGAACTGCACGTCCTGGCCGCGTGCGCCCAGTTCCAGCGCAAGCTGGCCGGCGAACGGCAGTGCGCCGTGCATGATCGACAGGAACAGCGGGACCTCGCCCTTGTAATCGCGCGCGATGGCGTCGGCGATGCCAGCGATGGCCTTGTCGATGGTGGGACGGTCGACCAGCAGGTCGGCCTGGGCCAGGGCCTGGGAAATGGAGAGGTTGGGCATCAGACGGTTCTTCCAAGGGTGTCAAGCAAACGGGATTGGGTGGTGCCATGGCGGGAATCGGCCAACAGGCCGTCCCAGCCCAGCGCGCCGCGACCGATCAGGCCGAGCAGCGCAGCGGTGTTGAGGGTGCGGCCTTCGACCGCGCGCAGTGATTCTTCCACCAGTTCGGGGTGGCAGACCAGCACCACGTCGCAGCCGGCATCCAGATGCGCGTCCACGCGCGCCTTCACGCCACCGGCGGAGAACGAGGCGGCCATGCCGATATCATCGGAGAAGACCACGCCACGGAAGCCCATCTCCTCGCGCAGGATCTGCTGGATCCAGCGCGGCGAGTAGCCGGCCGGTTCCGGCGCGACCTGCGGGTAGACCACGTGGGCCATCATCACCGCATCGGCGCCGGCAGTGATGCCGGCCGCGAACGGGATCAGGTCCAACGCACGCAGTTCATCGAGCGAACGCGGGTCGCTGGCATCGTGGAAATGGGTGTCTTCCAGCACGGTGCCGTGCCCGGGGAAATGCTTGAGCGTAGCCGCCATGCCGACGCTGTGCATGCCGCGCACATAGGCGGCGGTGAATGCAGCCACGACCTGCGGGTCCGCGCTGAACGCGCGATCGCCGATGGCCAGGTTGCCACGGCCCAGATCGACCACCGGGGCGAAGCTGAGATTCACGCCGCTGGCGCGCACTTCGCTGGCCATCAGCCAGGCATGCTGTTCGGCCAATGCCAGCGCAGCCTCTGGATCGGTGGCGTACAGGGCATCGAAACCCTGCAGCGGCGGCAGCGCGCTGTAACCGTCACGGAAGCGCTGCACGCGCCCGCCTTCCTGGTCCACGCAGATCAGCTGCGGGCGCGGCGCAGCGGCGCGGATGGCCGCCGACAACTCGGCCACCTGCTCGCGCGAGGCGAAATTGCGCTTGAACAGGATCACGCCGGCCACGGCGTCGTGCTGCAGCCACTCGCGTTCCTGGGCGGTGAGTTCGGTCCCGGCAACGCCGATCACGAGCATGGGGGGTCTCCAATACGGGGCGCCACCATGGCGCACTGCCGCATTGTCGCAGAACCCGCGCGCAGCGTCAGACCTCGCAGCCGTCCGGGCCGCAGCCAGCGCCCTGCCCGGCAGCCCCTGCCGGTGGGGTTTCCGCCGCGATCTGGCGCAGCGCCTGGGCGAAAGCCTCCGGCGGCTGGGCCCCCTGGATGGCGTACGTATCGTCGATCACAAAGGTGGGCACCGACTGAATGCCAAACCGCTGCGCCTGCGCCAGTTGGGCCTGGATCTCCGCCAGCCCTTCGTCGCCGGCCAGCAGTGTGGTGATCCGTTCGGCGCTGAGGCCACCGGCAGCGCCGGCATCGATCAGGGTCTGCGGCTCGGCCAGGTTGCGGCCCTGCGCAAAATGCGCGCGGAACAGCGCCTCGCCGACCGCCGCCTGGACACCTTCACGCCCGGCCAGCCACATCAGGCGGTGCGCCGGCAGCGTGGTGACCCGGACCTGGCCCTGGTCGAAATCCATCGGCAGGCCTTCGGCGCGCGCCGCGGTCTGGGTCTGGGTCAGGATCTGCTCGGTGCGCTCGGCACTGCCGAACTTGGCCGCATATGCCTCGCGCAGCGGTACCGGGGTTGTGCCGGCGTCGGGATCCAGCAGGAAGGGGTGCCAGTGCACCTCCACCTCGGGGGCGTCATCACCCAACAGCGCCAGGCCCTGCTGGAACCGGTGCTTGCCGATCCAACACCAGGGGCACACCACATCCGACCAGATATCGATTTTCATCTCGCCAGATTGTGGGTGCTGCGGGGCGTTTACAAGGTCTGGCGGTCAGCCGCGTTCCGCGCTGGACCAGCGTGAAAACGGATGCGCGGCCAGCGCCAGATTGTAATAACGGACCTCGTCGGTGACTTCAGCGCCGGCCCAGTCGGGCAGCGTGATCGCCTGATCGGCATGCTCGAGCTCGACTTCGGCCACCACCAGCCCGGCGTTCTCGCCGAGGAACTCGTCCACTTCCCAGAGCAGCCCCTGGTGCTCGACCAGATGCCGACGCTTGTCGATCAGCCCGCCGACACACAGCGCCAGCAGCGCGCGTGCATCGTCCACCGGGATCGGGTAATCGAACTCCTGCCGGGTGTGCCCGATCTCGCGTGACTTCATGTTGAGGAAGGCCTGCTCGCCCTGGATCCGCACGCGCACCGAAGCTTTCTGTGCGCCGCTGTCCAGTGCGGCGGTGTCGTTGAGATAGCCCTGCGCCATCGGGATCACCGCGTGCGCGGCCGTGCGCCAGCCCTCGCCGGTGACGCGGTATTTACGTTCGATTTCAATGCCCATGCGCACAGTATGCGGCGATCACGATCATGCGGCCACGGCCTGCTCCTATACTGGCCGGCTGCCCTGCAAGGACGCCCGATGAAGCCGCTCTTCCCTACCCTGTTGCTGACGCTGCTGCCACTGCCCGGGGTCGCCGCGACGCCGCCCACGCCTGCGCAGATCGACGCAGCGATCATGGCCATGATCGAGGCCGAGAAGAAGCCGGCGGCCTCCGCGCAGGATCTGCTGCTGCAATCGATGTTCACCCCGCGCGGGTTCGAGCATGGCCCGTGCTTTGCCAGCACGACGGTCACCGGCGCCTACGAGTGCCTGATCGGCATGGAGATCGGGCTCAAGAACCGCTACCGGATGCTGCGCTTCGTTCCGCAGGGCATGGGCTGGGCGATGCAGCGGGCCGATGTCGATGCGCCGGTCCCCCCGCGCGAGCGGGTCCGCGAACTGCTCATCGAACAGCTCGATCATCGTGCCGCGTCCATCGACGATGCCGCCGCCCGCGACGCATTGCGTGCCTTCCAGCAGCGCCTGCAGATTCTTGCGGTCGACGACTGCGAACTGCGCAGCACGCAGTCGCCCGAGATCCGCTGCGATGTCACCGCGGGGGACGACACCGAGCGCGGCACCGACCCGCAGACCTATGTGTTCGATGCACAAGGCCAGTGGCAGAACGCCGCGCCGGATGACCGCCGCTGAGGTCGGACGCCGTCAGCGCTTTTCGAACACCGCGATGCTTTCCACGTGCGCGGTATGCGGGAACATGTCCATCGCGCCGGCCGAGACCAGAGTGAAGCCCTGCTCGTTGACCAGGTAGCCGGCGTCGCGCGCCAGCGAGCCGGGATGGCAGCTCACGTAGACGATCCGCTTGAACTGCCTGAGCGGCAGCTGCTGCAGCACTTCGATGGCGCCCGAGCGCGGCGGATCCAGCAGCAGCTTGTCGAAGCCCTGGCGCATCCACGGGGTCTGGCGCTGGTCCTGGGTCAGGTCCGCTGCGTAGAACTCGGCATTGTCCAGCCCGTTGCGCACGGCGTTCTCTTTCGCACGCGCCACCAGGCCGGCATCGCCTTCCACACCGACCACGTTGCGCACGGTGCGCGCCAGCGGCAGGGTGAAGTTGCCCAGCCCGCAGAACAGATCCAGCACGCGCTCGTCCGGGCCGGCATCGAGCAGCGCCAGTGCGTGGGCGATCATCTGCACGTTGAGCTTGGCGTTGACCTGGATGAAATCCAGCGGGCGGAACGCCAGTTCGACATCCCACGGTGCCAGCTTGAACGACAGCGGCACCTCGGCCGGCCACAGCGGGTGCACCGACTCCACGCCGCCGGGCTGCAGCGAGATCGCAAAACCATGTTCCTGCCCGAAAGCGGTCCATGCGGCGCGGTCAGCGTCGCTGAGCGGCTGCATATGGCGGATGGTCAGGACGATCGCGTCATCCCCGGCGATGAATTCGATCTGGGGGATATCGCGTTTGCCATCGAGCGTCTCGATGAACTCGGACAGCACGCCGACCTTCATGCCAATTTCCGGGATGACGGTCAGGCACTGGCTCAGGTCCGCGACGAAGCGCGGATCCAGCTCGCGGAAACCGACCAGGGTCTTGTCCTTCTTCTCCACGCGGCGCACCGAGAAGCGGCCCTTGCGGCGGTAACCCCAGCTGTCGCCGACCAGGGGCGGCAGCACAGTGCCCGGCGTGACGTGGCCGATCCGGGTCAGGTTGTCGATCAGCACGCGCTGCTTGGCCACGATCTGCTGCGACTCTTCCAGGTGCTGCAGCACACAGCCGGCGCAGACGCCGAAATGCGGGCAGCGCGGGGTCACCCGCTGCGGCGAGGCCTGTACGACCTCGATGGTCCGGGCTTCATCGAAATGGCGATTGCGCGCGGTCGGCTCGGCGGTCACCACCTCACCCGGCAGCGCGCCGGTGATGAAGGTGACCTTGCCACCCTCGCCGTCGCGGCGGGCAACGCCACGGCCGTCATGGCTGAGGTCGAGGATGTCGGTCTGGAAGGGGGTTCGGTCGAGGCGGGAGCGGGTTCGGGCCACGTGGCAACAGGCTGCGGGCAAAAAGGGTGCGTATTGTCGCAGATACCAACTGCAAGCTGAGCCGGTATGCAGCCGGGAGGCTTGCGGCGGGCCACTTCACGTTTAAGATGGGCGCAGCTGACATGGAGGCAGCCCAAATGCAGATGACCCCGAGGGATCCCATGCCCCGATTCCTGCTCGTCGAGGATGACACCATCAGCCGCGGCTTCTTCAAGGCCGCGCTGGAAACCCTGCCGGCCCAGGTCGATACCGCCGATTCACTGGCCACGGCCATGGACCGCGCCCGCGGCAGCCAACACGATCTGTGGCTGATCGATGTGAACCTGCCCGACGGCAATGGCACCCAACTGCTGCAGGAGCTGCGCCGCTCGCGTCCGGATACCCCGGCACTGGCGCATACCGCCGACGGCGACACCTCGATCCACTCACGCCTGCGCGATGCCGGTTTCAGCGAGACCCTGGTCAAGCCACTGAGCCGCGAGCACCTGCTCAAAGCCGTCCGCCGCGCCCTGGTGCATACCGCGGGCAGCCTGTCGGCGCCGCTCGGCCCGGAAGCGGACGACGCCGACGGCCTGCGCCAGGATTGGGACGAAACCACCGCCCTGGCCGCGCTGAATGGACAGCGCCACCACCTCATCGCCCTGCGCGAACTGTTCCTGGCCGAGTTGCCCGGCGTGCGCGATGCAGTGGCCCAGGCCCTGCGCGAGGACGACGTGCAGGCCCTGCGTGGGCAGCTGCACCGGTTGCAGGCCAGCTGTGGGTTCGTCGGCGCCGCACGCCTGGCGCGGGCAGTCCGGCAGTTGCACCAGGCGCCGGACTCGACCGGTGCGCAGAGCCGCTTCCGCGTGGCAGTGGACGCCCTGTTGCAGTGAACACGGGCGGCAGCCGGGGCACCGGCGCCGCTTGAGTCACCCCGTAACGGTGCCGCGGCCCGCCAGCGCTTACGTGCGCCGCCGGGCCAGGTCCTCCAGCATTTCCCAGGATTTCAGCCCCCGCCCGCCCAGATGGTGCATCAGCACCGCGCGCATCGGTCGGCGCAGGCTGCCCAGATCCTCGGGCCCCGGCATGTCATCGGCGGCCAGCGCCAGCAGCGCGCTGCCGGTGGCGGTGCCCCGGCGTTGATCCACGCCACGGTCGCTGAGCAGGCGGCGCGGCCCCTCCTGGGGATCCAGCTCATAGCGTGCCGCCGGGTCGACCGGCTCCTCATCGCTGCCATGCAACAGATCGAAACCGAAGCCCAAGGCCTCCAGCAGGTCGCGCTCGAAACGTCGCAGGGTCCAGGCCAGCGGCTCGCCATCGCGCAGCCGCGCGCGCACCTGCGCGTAGTGATCGTAGAGCTCCGGCAGCGGATCCTGGCGGGGCGCCAGCCGCATCATCAGTTCGTTGATATAGAAGCCGGCCAGCATCGCCTCACCGGTGAGCCGGGGCGCAGCGTCCAGGGCTTCTGCACCGCGCAGCTGGGCCAGTTCGCCCCGCTGCACGGCCGTGAGCCGGATCCATTGCAGCGGCTGCAGGGCCGCGCGCAACGCTTGGCTGCGCGGGCTGGACACGCCCCGCGCCAGCACCCCGATGCGGCCGTACTGCTGGGTCAGTACCTCGACCAGCAGACTGGTCTCCCGCCAGGCCCGGGCGTGCAATACGAAGGCCGGCTCATCCTCGATGCGCATCACTCAACCGCCCGGGGCCGTGGCCGGCTTATTCGTAGCCGAACGCCTTGAGCGCGGCTTCGTCGTCGGACCAGCCCTCGCGCACGCGCACCCAGGTCTCCAGGAAGACCTTGGCGCCGAACAGGCGCTCCATCTGCAGGCGCGACTTGGCGCCGATTTCCTTCAGGCGGGTGCCGGCCTTGCCGATCACGATCGCCTTCTGGCCTTCGCGTTCGACCCAGATCACCGCGCCGATGCGCAGCAGGTTGCCGTCTTCGACAAAGCGCTCGATCTCGACCGTGGTCGCGTACGGCAGTTCTTCACCCAGCTGGCGCATCAGCTGCTCGCGGACCAGTTCACCGGCGAGGAAGCGCTGGCTGCGGTCGGTGATCTCGTCTTCGCCGAACATCGGCGGGGCTTCCGGCAACAGCTTCATCAGGTCGCGGACCAGCGATTCCAGGCCGTTGCGCTTCTGCGCCGAGATCGGGTGCACCGCCGCGAACGTGCGGCCTTCGGTGACCTGCTGCAGGAACGGCAGCAGCGCGCCCTTGTCTTTCAGGCGATCGATCTTGTTGACCACCAGCACCACCGGGATGCCCGAGTCGCTGAGCACATTGAAGGCCAGGGTGTCTTCGTCATCCCAGCGGCCGGCCTCGATGACCAGCATGCCGGCGTCCACGCCCTCCAGCGAGCCGCGCGCGGCGCGGTTCATCACCCGGTTCATGGCGCGCTTCTGCGCACGGTGCAGGCCGGGGGTATCGACCAGCACGATCTGGCCTTCCGGGTAGCTGGCAATGCCCAGCAACCGGTGCCGTGTGGTCTGAGGGCGGTTGGAGACGATGCTGACCTTGGCGCCCACCAGGGCGTTGGTCAGGGTGGATTTGCCGACGTTGGGGCGACCGATGACGGCCACGCTGCCGGAACGATGGGGGGTTGCTTCGTTCACTTGGAATCCAGTTGCTCAAGGGCGGCGGCAGCCGCTTGTTGTTCGGCCAGCCGTCGCGAGGCACCTTCGCCTTCGGTGCTGACAGCGGGGTCGGTTACGCCGCAGCGTACCCGGAAGGTCTTGGCGTGATCGTCACCTGATTCTGACACCAGCTCGTACAGCGGCAGCGCCTTCTGCCGGGCCTGCAGCCATTCCTGCAGCCGCGTCTTGGGGTCCTTCTCGGGCTTGCCGGTGGCCGGCAGGGCCTGCATCGAGGCGTTGAACCAGGGCAGCACCACGGTCTGGCAGACGGCGAAGCCGGCATCGAGGTAGATCGCTGCGACCACGGCTTCCAGCGCATCGGCCAGGATGGAGTCGCGGCGGTGGCCGCCGGTCTTCATCTCGCCGGGCCCCAGGATCAGGCGCTCGCCCAGCTGCAGCTCGCGCGCGATCACCGCCAGCGCGCCTTCGCGCACCAGCTCGGCCCGGGCACGGGTCAGCGCGCCCTCGTCGGCTTTGGGCCAGCGTTCGTAGAGCGCCTGGGCCACCATCATGTTGACGATGCTGTCGCCGAGGAACTCCAGCCGCTCATTGTTGGGCGTACCGGCGCTGCGATGCGTCAGCGCCTGCTGGAGCAGGCCCGGATCGTTGAAGGCGTGACCGATCAGGTCACCGCGTTGGAAGGTCTTAGTCGGCACCGCTACGGGTCAATTCCTGGTTTGAATCAAATTTGCCCACCACGTCCAGATTGCCGATCATTTCACGGCGCACTTCGTAGTAGACCTTCATGTTCCAGCCGCCATCGATGCGATCGAACTTCACGTCGGCGGGTTTCACGTTCTCGGAGTAATTGATGTACAGGCGCTTGAAGAACATCTCCTGGATGCGGCGCGGCTCCATGTTGCCCACGCCCGGCTCCTTGGCCAGGCTCTTCATCGCCGAACGCACGGCGTAGTACTCCTGGTACATCGGGAACAGCTTCATCCCGATGTACAGGAAGAAGGCGACCACGATCAGCACCACCAGGAACGAGGTCAAGGTGATGCCGCGCTGCGATGTCATGTTCTTCATTGCGTTCTCCCCAGATACGCGTGTGCCATGAATCAATGGATGGCCGTGCCGATCCGCGACGGTTCGAAGCCGTCCTTGCAGAACCAGCCCGAGCAGTTCAGCCAGATCAGGAACGCCTTGCCACGGAGATTCTCCTCCGGCAGCAGGCCCCAGAAACGGCCGTCGTCACTGTTGTCGCGATTGTCGCCCATGACCAGGTACTTGCCGGCCGGGACGGTCCACTGCCCTTCGCCTCGGGCGTAGTCGGTCTCCAGCACGGTATGCGTGCGGCCCGGCAGGTGCTCGACCAGCAGCGAGCTGCCCTCGCCCTGGCCGTTGTGGCCTGCGTACAGACCCTTGTTGTCGTATTTGACCGGCTCGCCGTTGAGGATCAGGCCGTTGCCCTGGAACTCGATCTCGTCGCCCGGCACGCCGATCACGCGCTTGATGAAGTTCTCACCCTTGGCCGGATCGTTGTCCGAGTGGCCCGGGAAATGGAACACCACCACGTCGCCGCGCTTGGGCTCGCCGAACGGGATCACCTTGGCGTTGTTCAGTGGCAGGCGCAGGCCGTAGGAGAACTTGTTGACCAGGATGAAATCGCCGATCAGCAGGTTGGGCATCATCGAGCTGGACGGAATCTTGTACGGCTCGGCGATGAAGCTGCGCACCACCAGCACGATCGCCAGCACCGGGAAGAACGCCCGCGCGTAGTCGACCATCACCGGCTCGGTGTCCAGCAGGCCGGCGCGCTGGGCGCGGCGCTTGGCGAAGTACAGCTTTTCGGCCAGCAGGATCAGGCCCGAGGCCAACGTCAGTACGACCAGGAGGAGCTCAAACAATTTCATGCAGTGTCCTTGGGAACGATTGCAGCGGTGTGGTGTGCCCCTGCGCGTCCGGCGACACCGATCCGGTGCCGCCTGCCGCTGCCGGGAAAGCCATCCGGCCTTACTTGTCCATCTGCAGCACGGCCAGGAAGGCTTCCTGCGGGATTTCCACGCGGCCGACCTGCTTCATGCGCTTCTTGCCTTCCTTCTGTTTCTCGAGCAGCTTCTTCTTGCGCGAAACGTCGCCACCATAGCACTTGGCCAGCACGTTCTTGCGCATCGCCTTGACCGTGGTGCGCGAGATGATCTGCGAGCCGACGGCGGCCTGGATGGCCACGTCGAACTGCTGGCGCGGGATCAGTTCCTTCATCTTCTCGCACAGCTCGCGGCCACGGCGGTCGGCATGGCTGCGGTGCACGATCAGCGACAGCGCATCGACCTTGTCGCCATTGATCAGCACGTCCACACGGACGAACGGACCGGCATCGAAACGCACGAAGTGATAGTCCAGCGAGGCATAGCCACGGCTGACCGACTTCAGCTTGTCGAAGAAGTCCAGCACCACCTCGGCCATCGGCAGCTCGTAGCTGATCTGCACCTGGCTGCCCAGGTAGTTGATGCCGATCTGGCTGCCGCGCTTTTCTTCGCACAGCTTGATGATGTTGCCGATGTACTCCTCGGGGGTGAGCACGTTGGCGCGGATGATCGGCTCGCGGATCTCATCGACCATGTTCACCGGCGGCAGCTTGGCCGGGTTGTCCATGTTGATGATGGTGCCGTCGGTCTTGAGCACTTCATAGACCACGGTCGGCGCGGTGCTGATCAGGTCCAGGTTGTACTCGCGCTCCAGGCGCTCCTGCACGATTTCCATGTGCAGCATGCCCAGGAACCCGCAGCGGAAGCCGAAGCCCATCGCCTCGGAGCTTTCCGGCTCGAAGCGCAGCGCGGCATCGTTCAGGCGCAGCTTGTCCAGCGCTTCGCGCAGGTCCGGGTAATCCTCGGCATCGACCGGGAACAGGCCGGCGAACACGCGAGGCTGCATTTCCTGGAAGCCCGGCAGCGGCTTGGCGGCCGGATCGGCGGCCAGGGTCAGGGTGTCGCCGACCGGGGCACCGTGCACGTCCTTGATGCTGGCCGTCACCCAGCCCACCTCACCGGCGTTCAGTGTCGGCAGCACCTTGCGCTTGGGGGTGAACACGCCGACGTTGTCGACCTGGTGATTGCGGCCGGTGGACATCACCTGCAGCTTGTCGCCGGCCTTGATCTGGCCCTGCATCACGCGCACCAGCGAGACCACGCCGAGGTAATTATCGAACCACGAGTCGATGATCAGCGCCTGCAGCTTGTCGGTATCGCGCGGCACCGGCGGCGGGATGCGATGCACGATCGCCTCCAGCACGTCGCCCACGTTCAGTCCGGTCTTGGCACTGACCGCCACCGCGTCGGTGGCATCGATGCCGATCACGGCCTCGATCTCGGCCTTGGCACGGTCGATGTCGGCGGTGGGCAGGTCGATCTTGTTGATCACCGGCACCACTTCCAGCCCCTGCTCGACCGCCGTGTAGCAGTTGGCGACGGACTGCGCTTCCACGCCCTGGGCGGCATCGACCACCAGCAGCGCGCCTTCGCAGGCGGCCAGCGAGCGGCTGACTTCATAGGAGAAGTCGACATGCCCGGGGGTGTCGATGAAGTTCAGGTGGTAGGTGTGGCCGTCTTTGGCGACATACGGCAGCGAGACCGACTGGGCCTTGATGGTGATGCCACGCTCGCGCTCGATCGGGTTCGAGTCGAGCACCTGCGCCTCCATCTCACGGGCCTGGAGGCCACCGCAAAGCTGGATGATGCGATCGGCCAGCGTGGACTTGCCGTGGTCGACGTGGGCGATGATGGAGAAGTTGCGGATGAACCGCATCGAATCAGAAGACATAGGTGGCGGCGGCGCGTCGCGTCGTCAGGATGACTGCGGATTATCGCATGGCCGGCCCGATCCCGCGTGGGCCCGGCAGCGATTGTCGCCAACGGCCCCCCAGAAACGACCGGGCCCGCCGAAGCGGGCCCGGAAACGCAGGCGGGGCGGGGCTTACTGCCCGGCCTTGACCGCCACGAAGGCGCTGTTGCCGTTGGCGCGGATCAGCAACATGACCACGTCACCCTTGCTGTATCCGGCCAGCGCCTTGTTCAGCGCGGCCACGCTGCCGACCGGGGTACGGCCGACCTGCAGCACCACCAGGCCCGGCGACAGGCCGGCGTCACGCGCGGACTGGCCGTTGACCCGGGTGATGCGCACGCCCTCGCCCGCCGACAGGCCCAGCTGCTGGCGCTGCGGGGCGGTCAAGTCGGCCACCTCCAGCCCCAGCAGGGCATTGGCGCCGGCCTCGGGTTTGGCCGCTTCCGCGGTCGGACGGGCGGCGCCACGCTCGGCGTCTTCGGCCAGCTCGGTCAGGGTGGCGGTGATCTCCCGCTCCTTGCCATCGCGCAGCACGCTCAGGCGGACCTTGCTGCCCGGCGGCAGCGCGCCGATGGCCGGCGGCAGATCGCTGAAGGTATTGATCGGGCTGCCATTGACCGAGCGGATCACATCGCCCGGCTCGATACCGGCCTTGAGCGCCGCGCTGCCCGCGACCACCTCGTTGACCAGCGCGCCACGGCTGTCCGGCAGGCCCAGCCCCTGGGCCTTGAGGCCATCGATCGGGCCGACCGCCGCGCCGAGCTGGCCACGGCTGACCCGGCCGTTCTTCTTGATCTGCTCCACCGCACCCATCGCCAGGTCGATCGGGATCGCGAAGCTGATCCCCATATAGCCACCGGAAGCGGAGAAGATCTGCGAGTTGATGCCGACCACTTCACCGCGGGTGTTGAGCAGCGGGCCACCGGAGTTGCCCTGGTTGATCGCCACGTCGGTCTGGATGAAGGGCACATAGCGCTGGTCCGGGCCGCCGGTGCTGCGGCCGACCGCGCTGACGACGCCGGCGGTGACGGAGTGGTCCAGCCCGAACGGCGAACCGATCGCGACCACCCATTGACCCGGCTTGAGGGTGTTGGAGTCGCCCACGCGCACGGTCGGCAGATTCTTTCCGTCGATCTTGAGCAGCGCCACGTCGTACTGCTGGTCGCTGCCGACCACCTTGGCAGTGAACTCACGGCGATCGCCAAGCTTGACCTTCACTTCGCTGGCATCAGCGACCACATGGTGATTGGTCAGCACGTAGCCGTCGGCGGAGATGATGAAACCCGAACCCATGCCGCGGCCGCGGATGCTCGGGGTGCCGTCATCGGGACCGTCGGCACCCTGCCCCGGCATCTGGAAATCCGGGCCGAAGAAGCGACGGAAGAATTCCGGCATGTCCTGGTCGGACGGCCCGGCCATGCGTGCCTGGCGGTTGCTGCGCACGATGGTGGTCTCGACATTGACCACGCCCGGCCCGACCTGTTCGACCAGATTGGTGAAGTCCGGCAGGCCACTGACCAGCTGCGGCGCCGGCGCGCGGGGTGCAGCGGCGGCCGCCGGCGCGGCAGCGGTGGCCGGCGATGGCGACGGCGACTGCGCGCAGGCCACCAGTGGGAGCGTCATGGCGATCAGCGCCAGGGCATGGGTACGGATACGGGCGGTCATCAGACACGAACCTCCGGGTCAGGGAACAAAGGGGGAACGCTCCGGCGCACAGGCCGGAGCGGAGCGTCAGCGCGACGATGCTCAGTCGCGGTGCCGGCGCGCAGGTTCGGCCGACTCGGCCGACTCCTGCAGGCGCGGCTCGAACGGATAGAACGCGGCCTGCGGCGCCTGTGTGGAGAAGCTCGCATTGAGCGCGCCGCCGGCGGCCGGGGCCAGGCTGGAGCGCGGCCAAGGCTTGGCCTGCAGCGTGCCGACCTCACCGAACGGGAACTGCCGCGCGGCGGCCGCCGGCATGGCCGGGGCCAATGGCGCCTGGCTGGCGATCGCCCGCTGCGGCTCGGCACTGCGCTCGGCGGCGCTGCGCGCGGCCTGCTGGGTACGCGTGGCACTGGCGCTGGCGCGGCGTGCCGTCGCCACGTCCTGGCGGCGGCTGGCGGCAGCCACCGCAGCAGCGGGCACCGCCGCCACGGCGAGCGCCTGTTCGGCGGCAGAGGCTTCGGTCACCGGTGCGGCAGGCAGCTCGGCCTGGCTGGCGATGATGGTGGTCGGCGCGTCCAGCGGGGCCGGGGCCGGCAGCTGCTCGCGGGTCATGAACATCGCCACGGCCGCGACGGAGGCGGCCAACGCCGCCCCCCCGCCCCAGCGTCGCCAACCGCCACGCCGTTCCTGACGGTCATGGCTGCGCTCGACATTGGCCTGCATCGCGGGTGCCGGCTCAGCGGCCACAGAAATGCGCACCCGCTCGGCGAAATCGACCGGCGCCGGTGCGCAGGCCTGCCCGCGCAGCACATCGCCGAGCATCTGCCAGCGTTCGTTGCAGCTGGACAAGGCCTCATCGTGTTCCAGCCGGCGCAGCATGAAACGTGCTTCATCGGCTGACAGCTCGCCATCGATCAACGAGGACAGCTGCTGCCGGTAATGGGCGTCGAATTTATCGGGGGACGCGCCCCGGGAAGCATCATTGGACATATCGTGGCTCATGCGCGGCTCTTCTCGCGGGTGGCGCTGCCCACATCGAGCAGCGGCCGAAGTTCAGTGTCGATCGCCTCGCGGGCACGGAAGATCCGCGACCGCACGGTGCCGATCGGGCACCCCATCTTCTGCGCGATTTCGTCGTAACTCAGGCCGTCCACCTCGCGCATGGTGATGGCCGACCGCAGCTCTTCAGGCAGCGCCGACACCGCCTTCATCACCGTCTGTTCCAGCTCCTGGCGCATCAACTCGCGTTCGGGCGTGTCGGTGTCGCGCAGGCGGGTGCCGCTGTCGTACTGCTCGGCGTCCCCGATCTCGATGTCATCGGTGGGCGGGCGGCGGTTGTGGGCGGCGAGATGGTTCTTGGCAGTGTTCACGGCGATCCTGTGCAGCCAGGTATAGAACTGGGCGTCGCCCCGGAAACTGCCGATCGCGCGATACGCGCGGACGAAAGTGTCCTGGGCCACGTCCTGACATTCACTCCAGTCCGCGATGTAGCGCCCGATCAGCGCGATGACCCGATGCTGATACTTGCGTACCAGGACATCGAACGCCCCGCTCTCGCCACGCTGCACACGTCGGACCAGCTCCAGGTCCAGCTCCTGTGGTGTTTCAACCTCGGCCATGGGGGGCCGCACTCCTGTCAGCCCAACCGACGTCGGGCAATGAGACTGCCAATCCCGGGAAAAGTTCAGCGCTCGATCACACCGCGCCGCACCAGCTTTTAACCACCGTTCCGTTAAGGTTTCCGATCCAGGCAATGAATCGGCGGTATCTCTCCCCCAGCTATAGGGATTTGACGGGGAGGAAACAACCTCTGGATCATAGCCCCCTTCTCCATACACAACCGGATGGAACGTTCCCATGCTCTCAGGCTTCGATGGGCTCCGCTTCTCGCATTGGCACCCGCAGATCCGTGACGATGGCGTCGTCGTGCTCAGCCTCGACCGCCACGACAGCAGCGTCAATGCCATGTCGCAGGACGTGCTGCTCGAACTGGGCGACCTGATCGAGCGGATCGGGATGGACCCGCCCAAGGCGGTGGTGATCCAGTCGATCAAGGCGGCCGGCTTCATCGCCGGGGCGGACCTGAAGGAATTCCAGGAATTCGACCGCCGCGGCACCGTCAATGACGCGATCCGCCGTGGCCAGAGCACCTACCAGAAGCTGGCCGAACTGCCCTGCCCGACCGTCGCGGCGATCCACGGTCATTGCCTGGGCGGCGGCACCGAGCTGGCCCTGGCCTGCCGTTACCGCGTGGCCTCCAACGATGCCTCCACCCGCATCGGCCTGCCGGAAACCCAGCTGGGCATCTTCCCGGGCTGGGGCGGCAGCTCGCGCCTGCCGCAGCTGGTCGGCGCACCGGCAGCGATGGACATGATGCTGACCGGCCGCAATCTATCGGCCTCGGCCGCGCGCAACATCGGCCTGGTCGACAAGGTCGTCGCGCCGGCCGTGCTGCTCGATACCGCCGTATCGCTCGCGCTGAAGGGCACCACCCGGCCGTTCAAGCAGCGCGCGACCGCGTGGATCACCAACACCTGGCTGGCGCGCAAGCTGCTCGCCCCGCAGATGGCCAAGCAGGTCGCCCGCAAGGCGCGCAAGGAGCATTACCCCGCTCCCTACGCACTGATCAACACCTGGGCACGCACCGGTGGCAGCCCGATCCAGACCCGTCTGGATGCCGAACGCCGCGCCGTGGTGAAGCTGGCCGGCACCCCGACCGCCCGCAACCTGATCCGTATCTTCTTCCTGACCGAACGCCTGAAGGCACTGGGCGGCAAGGACCACGGCATCCAGCACGTGCACGTGGTAGGCGCCGGCGTGATGGGCGGCGACATCGCGGCATGGTCGGCCTACAAGGGCTTCAACGTGACCCTGCAGGATCGCGAGCAGCGCTTCATCGACCCGGCCATGGAACGCGCGCAGGCGCTGTTCGCCAAGCGGGTGAAGGACGACAGCAAGCGCCCGGCCGTGGCCGCGCGCCTGAAAGCCGATCTCGCGGGCGAGGGCGTGGCCCAGGCCGATCTGGTGATCGAAGCCATCATCGAAAACCCGGAAGCCAAGCGCGAGCTGTACCAGTCGCTGGAGCCGAGGATGAAGGCCGATGCGCTGCTGACCACCAACACCTCCTCGATCCCGCTGGACGAACTGCGCGACCACATCCAGCGCCCGGCGCAGTTTGCCGGCCTGCATTACTTCAACCCGGTCGCGCAGATGCCGCTGGTGGAAATCATCCATCACGACGGCATGGCGCCGGAGACCGAGCGCCGCCTGGCCTCGTTCTGCAAGGCGCTGGGCAAGTTCCCGGTGCCGGTGGCCGGCACCCCTGGCTTCCTGGTCAACCGCGTGCTGTTCCCGTACATGCTTGAAGCTGCCACCGCGTATGCCGAAGGCGTGCCGGGCCCGGTGCTGGACAAGGCCGCGGTGAAGTTCGGCATGCCGATGGGCCCGATCGAACTGCTCGACACCGTTGGCCTGGATGTGGCCGCCGGCGTGGGCAAGGAACTGGCGCCCTTCCTTGGCCTGCAGGTACCGGCCGCCCTGGCGACCGTGGAACAGGGCAAGCGTGGCAAGAAGGACGGCCAGGGCCTGTACAAGTGGGAGAACGGACGCGCCCAGAAGCCGGACGTCCCCGCCAACTACGAGGTCCCGGCCGATCTGGAAGACCGCCTGATCCTGCCACTGCTCAACGAAGCGGTGGCCTGCCTGCACGACGGCGTCGTCGCCGACGCCGACCTGCTCGATGCCGGCGTGATCTTCGGCACCGGCTTCGCCCCGTTCCGCGGCGGCCCGATCCAGTACATCCGCGCCACCGGCGCCGATGCCCTGGTCGAACGCCTCAAGGTCCTGCAGCAGCGCTATGGCGATCGCTTCGCCCCGCGCCCGGGCTGGGAGTCGCCGGTACTGCGCGAACCGGTGATCTGAGGATCGCGAAAACGCCAGCGCACGCTGGCGTTTTTTGTGTGTGCTCGCGCGTGAAACCAGAACACCCTGTTACCGATACAGGCCTCCCACCTCCACACCCCGCATGCGATCCTCCCGCTCTGTCCCCGCCAGCGAGACCGCCCGCATGACGACCATCATCGCCCCCCGCATCCATGACATCGGTGGCCTGCAGGTGCGCCGCGCCGTGCCGACTCTGCAGGCGCGCAGCGTCGGGCCATTTGTCTTCGTCGACCAGATGGGCCCGGCCGTGCTTTCCCCCGGCACCGGCATCGACGTGCGCCCGCACCCACATATCGGCCTGGCCACCGTCACGTTCCTCTGGTCCGGCGCCATCGGCCACCGCGACACGCTCGGTTCGGACCAGGTCATCCGCCCCGGCGACGTCAACTGGATGACAGCCGGCCGTGGCATCGCCCACTCCGAACGCACGCCTGCCATCGAGCGCGAACACGACCATCCGCTGCACGGCATGCAGACCTGGCTGGCGCTGCCGAAGAGTGCCGAAGAGACCGATCCCGCGTTCTATCACCATGCCGCCGCCACCCTGCCCCAGCAGCGCCGCAACGGTGCCTGGCTGCGCGTCATCGCCGGCCGCGCGTACGGCGAGGAATCCCCGGTCAAGGTGTTCGCCGATACCCTCAACGTGGCCATCGATCTCGACGCCGATGCGGAAATCGACCTGGATACTGGCCACGCCGAACGTTCGCTCTACATCCTCGACGGCCAGGCCCAGCTCGACGGCGTGGACATTCCCGCCCAGCACCTGATCATTCCCGAGCCCGGTGCACGCGGCCGCCTGCGCGCCAAGACCCCGATCAAGGCAATGCTGATGGGGGGCGAACCGCTTGACGGGCCACGCCACCTCTGGTGGAACTTCGTCTCCAGCTCCAGCGAACGGATCGAGCAGGCCAAGCACGATTGGGAATCGGGCCGCTTCGGCACGATTCCGGGGGACGAAAAAGAGTTCATTCCGCTGCCCGCGTACTGAGCCGCCCCCCGGCGGGCAACCGTTCGTCGGATGTTGACGCGGCCGTCACCCCGATGAACCCCGATTCAGCTACGTTGCGCCTGCCCACCCCGGGCAAAACGTGGAGCACGTCGATGAGCATGGGCAAACGTCTGGCCGCCGAGTTCCTGGGCACGTTCTGGTTGGTATTGGGCGGGTGTGGCAGCGCGGTGCTGGCGGCCAAGTTCGGTGGTGATGGCAATCCGCTGGGGATCGGTTTTGTGGGCGTGGCATTGGCCTTCGGCCTGACCGTGCTGACCGGCGCGTACGCGTTCGGGCATGTCTCCGGCGCGCACTTCAATCCGGCGGTCAGTGTCGGCCTGTGGGCCGGCGGCCGTTTCCCCGCCCGTGACCTGCTTCCCTACATCGTGGCGCAGGTGCTGGGTGGCGCGCTGGCCGGTTTCATTCTGCTGCAGATCGCCTCCGGTGCGCCGGGTTTCCAGATCGATGGCAGCCAGGCAGGCGCGTTCGCGAGCAATGGCTACGGCGCCCTTTCACCGGGCGGCTACAGCGTCGCCGCCGCCTTCCTGTGTGAAGTGGTCCTCACCGCGTTCTTCCTGATCGTGATCATGGGCGCGACCCACGGCAATGCGCCGGCCGGCTTCGCCCCGATCGCGATTGGCCTGGCGCTGACGTTGATCCATCTGATCAGCATTCCGGTCACCAATACCTCGGTCAATCCGGCGCGCTCTACCGCCGTGGCGCTGTTCGCCGGCAGCGGCGCGCTCAGCCAGCTGTGGCTGTTCTGGCTGGCACCGCTGCTGGGTGGCCTGGTCGGCGGCATTGTCTACAAATGGATGGGGGCCGCGCCCCGCTGACGGGTGTGGCCGGGCGGCCCCCCGACCGCCCGGCGTCGGCGCAGAAAGGTTCACCTGAAACCGTTATTTGTACACTGAGTCACATTCCGTTAAGGTCCCGATCACTCGTCCGACACTGACGGCAGCGAGTGATCCGGTACGCGCGCGGGGAATGCGCCACCACGGCCTGGGTTGTCGACGGCCACCGGAATGCCTGTCAGCGACGGACGCGATCATCGACCTTGGGGGAACCATGAACGTCCTGCGCGCTGTCGTCTGTGTGTGTCTGCTGGTCACTGCCGGCGCCGTTGCGGCGCAATCGACCAGCGAATGTCCGACCCTGCCCGCCAGCAGCGGCCTGCAATGGCAGGCGCTCGCCCAGCGCGACTTCATCCTGTGCAAGGCCACCGCCGCCGATGGGCGCGAAGTGCTCAGCCTGACGCTGAGCGCGCGCAATCCCGAGCTGCCGTTGAACCGCGCGCTGCGCCAGGAAAAAGGCAGCTTCGCCGGTGAAACGCTGTACTGGTACCAGCCCGACCTGGGCGGCCAGAAACCGCCGGGCTATGAGACGCGCCGGATCACGGTGGTGAGATTCGACAAGAACCGTTTCGCGCAGATTGCGCTGTACGCCGGCGACAACAGCGAACTGGGTTCGCTGCAATCGCTGGCGCAGGGGATGAACCTGACGCCCTCGGCTGTGGCCGCCGGGCGCTGAGGAAGAGGCCGGGACGGTGCACCGCACTCATCCCGTCATCCAAGGGAGCGCCGGCCACTGGCCGGCGCCTCCCGCACCGTCAGGTGTCATGCGCTTGCCGGCCAGCGGCCGGCGCCCACGTGCCTCAGAAGCGGCCTTCCTGGAAATCCACGAAGGCCTGCATCAGCTCCTGCTTGGTGTTCATCACGAACGGCCCATGCCGCATGACCGGCTCGCGCAGCGGGCGGCCGGCCACCAGGATCAGGCGCGCACCGGTGTCGCCCGCGCGCAGGGTCAGCTGCTCACCGCCGCCGAGCACCGCCATTTCCTGTCTGGCCACCGGGCGCGCATCGTCGCCCTCGCCGATCTCCAGCCCGCCTTCAAACACGTAGGCAAACGCGTTGTGGCCCTCCGGCAGCGTGTAGCGCCAGTCCGCACGCGCGTCCAGGGTGATGTCCAGGTACACCGGATCGGTGGCCGGCTGCACGATCGGCCCCACGGTGTCACCCACCTGGCCGGCGATCACCTTGACCTGCACGCCGTCGGCCGGCGCGGTGACCGGAATATGGTCCGGTGCGAACTCCTGGTACTTCGGGTCCGTCATCTTGTCGCGCGCTGGCAGGTTCACCCACAGCTGGAAGCCGCGCATCTGGCCCGATTCCTGTTCGGGCATTTCCGAGTGGATCAAGCCGCGGCCCGCCGTCATCCATTGCACGCTACCCGGCGTGAGCAACCCCTCGTTGCCGTGGTTGTCCTTGTGCCGCATGCGGCCGTCGAGCATGTAGGTGACGGTTTCAAACCCGCGGTGCGGATGACTGGGGAAGCCGGCGATGTAGTCCTCGGCGCGGTCCGTGCCGAATTCATCCAGCAGCAGGAACGGGTCCAGGTCGGGCAGCGACGGCCCACCGATCACCCGCGTCAGGCGCACGCCGGCGCCATCGGAGGTGGCCATGCCACGGATGGTGCGCAGCACGCGCACCGGGGTTGGGCTGCTCATGGTGACTCCAGGGTCGGTGATCGATCAACAAGATGGCCTCGCCGGCCCCGCCGGCCAACCGTCATGCCCGCAACCGATTGTTCCAAGCGTGATGTTCCGATGACGTGCACGGGCACGCGCCCCCCCACCCTACGACCAAAGTACTAGCGGCAAGCCCCCGCCATTGCATTGACCGCGTCGGTGCCAAGGCGGACTCTTACGACGATCTCCAGGGAGACGCAATCTCATGAAAGGTTTTTCGAAACTGGGTTGGGCAGTCATCGCACTGCTTGGCGCATTCTGTCTAGGCACCGTCGCACTGCGCCGCGGTGAACCCATCAATGCGCTGTGGATCGTCGTCGCTGCGGTCTCCATCTATCTCATCGCGTATCGCTTCTACAGCCTGTTCATCGCCGACAAGGTGATGCAGCTCGATCCGACCCGGGCCACGCCCGCGGTGATCAACAACGACGGCCTGGATTACGTCCCGACCAACAAACACGTGCTGTTCGGCCACCACTTCGCCGCCATCGCCGGTGCAGGCCCGCTGGTCGGCCCGGTGCTGGCCGCGCAGATGGGCTACCTGCCCGGCCTGCTCTGGCTGGTGGTGGGCGTGGTCGTGGCTGGCGCGGTGCAGGACTTCATGATCCTGTTCCTCTCCAGCCGCCGCAACGGCCGCTCGCTGGGTGACCTGGTGCGTGAGGAAATGGGGCCGGTACCCGGCACCATCGCCTTGTTCGGTGCCTTCCTGATCATGATCATCATCCTGGCGGTGCTGGCGATGGTGGTGGTCAAGGCGCTGGCCGAAAGCCCGTGGGGCATGTTCACGGTCATCGCGACCATGCCGATCGCGATCCTGATGGGCGTGTACATGCGCTACATCCGCCCGGGCAAGATCGGCGAGATCTCCGTGGTCGGGCTGATCCTGCTGCTGGCCGCGATCTGGTTCGGTGGCAAGGTCGCGGCCGATCCGGTCTGGGGCCCGGCCTTCACCTTCACCGGCATCCAGATCACCTGGATGCTGATCGGCTACGGCTTCGTGGC
>NZ_JBSZJV010000020.1:0-60157 GCF_054188265.1 Stenotrophomonas sp. IS26 | reverse complement strand
TACTGCGAGGAGTGGAAGTTCTGCACGTACGGGCGGATCGTCTTGAGCAGCGCGGCGGCCTTCTCCAGCGTGACCGGGTCCTGGCTGTGCGGATCTTCGCCCAGGTAGTGCAGTGCGATCGGGATCATGTCCGACGGCGTATCCAGGATGGTGATCCCGCAGTCCTTCATCTTGGCGATGTTTTCCGGCTTGAAGATCAGATCCCAGCTGTTGGCGATGTCGGTGCTGCCACCGAAGCGCTGCTTGAGCAGCTCCACGTTGTAGCCGATGCCGGTGGTGCCGATCATGTACGGCACGCCGTACTCGTTGCCCGGGTCCTGCTGGGCGATGCGCTTCATCACCTCCGGGTCGAGATTGGCCAGGTTCGGGATCTTGCTCTTGTCCAGCGGCAGGAACACGCCGGCCTTGATCTGGCGGCCGAAGAAGTTCAGCGTTGGCACCACCACGTCATAGCCGCTGTTGCCGGCCAACAGCTTGGTTTCGACCATCTCATCACTGTCGAACACGTCATAGGTCACCTTGGTGCCGGTGGCCTTTTCGAAGTTCGGGATGGTGTCTTCGGCGATGTAATCGCTGTAGTTGTAGACGTTCAGCACCTTGGCGTCGTCCTGCTTGTCACCGCCGCCACAGGCGGTCAGCACGGATACGGCAATGCCGAGGGTGAGGATTCGCAGCTTCATCGGACTCTCCACAGGTCAGGTGCGAGTTGGGGGGAACCGGCCGGACCGGCGCAACGGGTGCCAGCCTACCGGGCATGCCCCCATTTTCCCAGCACATGGCCCTCACGGCCATGCCGGATCAGGTGCCTCGGGTCAGACGTTGAGCAGCAGGAACTCGCGCTCCCAGGAGCTGATCACCCGGAAGAAGGTCTCGTATTCCTTGCGCTTGACCGACACGTAGGCGCGGCAGAAGCGCTCGCCGAGCATCTCGCGCAGTTCCGGGCAGCCTTCCAGCCCGTCCAGCGCCTCGCCCAGCGAGCGCGGCAGGTCATAGCCCAGCTCCTTGGCGCTGCCACTGATCGGCGCGGTCGGGGAGCCTTGCTCGCGGATGCCCAGCAGCCCCGCCGCCAGGGTCGCGGCGATGGCCAGGTAGGGGTTGGCATCCGAACCGGCGAATCGGCTTTCCACCCGCATGTTCTCCGGCGTATCCAGCGGCACGCGCAGCCCGCAGGTGCGGTTGTCGAAGCCCCAGTGCACGTTGCTTGGGGAAACCTCGCCGAACATCAGCCGGCGGTAGGAGTTCACGTTCGGAGCGAAAAACGCCATCGCCGCCGGGACGTACTTCTGCAGGCCAGCCAGGTAATGGCCGAACAACGGGCTGAAATCCTCACCGCCATGCTCGCCGGTGAATACGTTGCTGCCATCGCTGATCCGCAGCAGGCTCTGGTGGATATGCATCGCACTGCCCGGCTCGTTCTCCATTGGCTTGGCCAGGAAGGTGGCATAGATGCCGTGGCGCATCGCCGACTCACGCATGGTGCGCTTGAACAGGAATACCTGATCGGCCAGATCCATCGCATTGGCGTGGGTGAAGTTGACCTCCAGCTGTGCGGCGCCGGATTCATGGATCAGCGTATCCACGTCCAGCTTCATCGCATCGCAGTAGTCGTACATCAGATCGAGGATCGGATCGAACTCGTTCACCGCATCGATCGAGTACGACTGGCGCGCGGTTTCAGGACGCCCGGAGCGGCCGGCCGGCGGCAGCAGCGGGAAATCCGGGTCGGTGTTCTTCTGGACCAGGAAGAACTCCAGCTCCGGTGCCACCACCGGGCGCAGGCCCAGTTCGGCATAGGCATTGAGGACGCGCCGCAGCACATTGCGCGGGGCCAGCTCATGCGGCTCACCGGTCTTGGTGAAACAGTCGTGGATGACCTGCGCGGTCGGATCGGTCGCCCAGGGCACCATCCGTACCGTATCGGCATCCGGGCGCAGGATCATGTCCGAGTCCGAGGGCGAGGTCAGCTCGTAGTAGTCGTCCGGGAATTCGCCGGTGACCGTGGTGGCGAATATCCCCTCCGGCAGACGTGTGCCGTAATCGTGCGAGAACTTGTCGGCCGGAATGATCTTGCCGCGCGCGTTGCCGGTGATATCCGGCACCAGGCACTCCACCTCGGTGATACGCCGGTCCTTGAGCCAGCGCAGCAGCGTGCTCTCCTGCGGAACAGGCTTGGGGGCGGCGGCTTTGCGCGAACGCGTTCGGGTGGTCATGACCGGTCTGCTGTAAGAGAGTTGCGGCGACAAGCATCGCCGAAAGCGTGAAAAATGCTGTGATAGAACGAATTGTCGGCCACCCGCCACTCCGGATGCCACTGCACCCCGAGCACGAAACGATGCGCGGTGCTGCGGGCGGCTTCTATCAGGCCATCCTCAGCGACGGCCTCGATCTGCAGGCCCTCGGCCAAACGATCGATGCCCTGCCCGTGCACGGAATTGACCCGTGCCGTGGGCGCGCCGGCCCAGCCGGCCAGCCAACCACCCTCACACAGCTGGACCGCATGCGCCGGCCCATAGTGCACCTCGACCGGCGCCTCCGGGTCTTCACGATGATCGTTCATGCCCGGCACCGCGTGCACGCGCGGGTGCAGACTGCCACCGAGCGCGACGTTCAATTCCTGGAAACCCCGGCAGATCGCCAGCACGGGCAGGTCGCGGGCCAGCGCCTCATGCAACAGGGAGAGCGCGTTCGCATCGCGCGCCGGATCATGGCGGTTGCCGGGCCAGCTCGGGGGCCCGGCATACAGATGCGGTTCGATATTGCTCACCGCGCCGGTCAGCAGCAGGCCGTGCAGGCGGCTCAGCCAATGCGCGGCCGGCAACGGCGGCTGCAGGCTGGGCAGCAGCACCGGGGTGACACCGGCCGCCTCGGCCAGCGCGCGGATGTACTTCTCACCCGCCGCCGCGAAGCGGTGATGGCCCAGCATCGTGCTGTCGGTGGGCAGGCCGACCCAAGGGGGCGAGACCATGCGTCATGCTCGGATGACCTGCAGCCACGTTACCCCCGTGCGCAGACCTCGCGCAACACAGCGCACCACCGTCGGCGCGCGCGCCCCTCACACGCCGGCGGCAGTAGCTGCGACAGACTGAGCCCTGTCCCGCGCGCCGGTTGCTGGCATCCTTTGTCCATGATTGTTGTCCTGTCCTCTTCCCGCCGGTGCCCGGCATGACGGCTGCCGGCGAGGTGCATGCACCCAGCTGGTACGCCGACAGCGTGCCGGGCGCGCCGCTACGTGAACCGTTGACGGGCGATCTCAGCGCCGATGTCTGCGTGCTGGGTGCCGGCTACACCGGCCTGTCCGCCGCCCTGACCCTGGCCGAGCGCGGTTATCGCGTCGTGCTGCTGGAGGCGCACCGCGTGGGCTGGGGTGCGTCCGGCCGCAACGGTGGCCAGGCGATCGTCGGCTACGGCTGCGAAGTGGATACGCTCGAGCATCTGGTGGGTGCTGAAGACGCGCGGGCGCTGTTCGAGTTCTCGCGCGATGGCATGCGCCTGCTGCGTGATCGCATCACCCATCACCAGATCGAGTGCGATTGGCGCGACGGCCACGCCAGCGTGCCGATCAAACCCCGCCAGGAGCGCATGCTGCGCGCCGGGCTGATCGATCTGGCCCAGCGCTACGACTATCCCCTGCAATGGTGGGACCGCACGCAGCTGCGCGGGCAGCTGGACAGCCCCCGCTATCGCGGGGCGATGTTCGATCCCCACAGCGGCCACCTGCATCCGCTGGCCTACGCGCAGGGGTTGGCCCGTGCCGCGGAGGCGGCCGGCGCGGTGATCCACGAGCAGTCCCCGGTCCTGCAGCTGATCCGCGGGCCCCGACCGCAGCTGCGTACCGCACACGGCACGGTCAGCGCCGACCACGTGGTGATCGCCGGCAATGCCTGGCTGGAGGGCATCGCGCCGGAGCTGGAATCGCGCATCATGCCGGTTGGCACCTATATCGGTGCCAGTGCGGTCCTTGGGCAGGCGCGGGCGGAATCGCTGATCCGCAACGGCATGGCGGTGGCCGATGTCAGTTGGGCACTGGACTATTTCCGCCTCAGCCGCGATCACCGCCTGCTGTTCGGCGGCCAAGCGAGCTACTCCGCCCTACCCCCGCCTGGCCTGCGCGGTGTGATGACCCGGCGCATGCGCGCGGTGTTTCCGCAGCTGGCCGACGTGGAGCTGGAGTACGTGTGGGGCGGCTATGTGGACATCACCCGCAACCGCGCCCCGCACTGGGGCCGACTGACCCCGAATGTCTATTTCGCGCAGGGCTTCTCGGGCCACGGTGTTGCCGCGGCGGGCCTGGCGGGCCAAGTGCTGGCCGAAGCCATCGCCGGCCAGGCGGAGCGCCTGGATGTATTCGAACGCATTCCGCACCGCCCCTTCCCCGGCGGGCGCATGCTGCGGACCCCGCTGCTGGTTGCGGCGATGTCCTGGTACAAACTGCGGGACGCGTTGTGGTGAGGGCTTAAGGGGCTTTCGGAGGGGGTGGCGGGTTCGGTGGCGGTGCCGGTCGGGTACTGCGCGGCGGCGGATTGGAGCCCTTGCAGCGATTCGACATTTTCAGAGACTCAAGGTGCGTCGTGACCGCCTGGCCCAGAATTGCGAAGATGATCTTCCCCATCGTTTACTCGCGCTGCGCTGATCCCCGACGTCGGAAAAGTGAGACACGGCGCGGGATCTGAAAACGGGCTTTCCATTTCCCGGCAGCTCCAGAACGGCGAGTGCCAGCAGATGGTATGAGAGCGCTTGCCGTGCTGTGCACGCCGCGCGTCACAGACCAGCGAAGTGTGGAGAATGCGTCATATCAATGCCCTCAGTGGCAGAGATTGGCACTCCTCAACCACGGGGAGTCATCTGCATGTCCGCGGCGCAGCTCGAATGCGGCCCCCATGACCGGCGTGAAGAGTTTCATAAAAAAATGAGATATTTGTCACGCCCATGGGCGTGACACGTGTCTACATGTGTATCCATACGCTGTGCGCGCCATCACGCCGGACCACTTGCGCAATTGCATAATCCGGCGCGTATATATACCGTCCAATCTGATCGCGGCATTGATACACAGGGACGTTGAAGGCACGAACAGGGGGAGCCGGTGCGAGGAGAATGGTGGAAAAATGGACTTCAGGTGAATCTGCGCATCGAGCCGATCGGGCTTGTTCTTGCCGTCATCTACGCCTTTGCATGTTGGGGCGCGCGCAAGTTGTCCCTCGACCAGTTCTACCTGCCTGCTGGCATACGCGTGGCTGCACTCCTGCTCTGTCCACCACGACTGTGGCCCTATCTGTTCCTGGGTGAGTACGCCTACTTCGCCCAGATGCGTTACCCGATGGTGGAGAAGTACGGGCTGACGTGGGTCGTTCTCGCCTCCGTCTCGCTGATGCCCACGGTGGCAATGATCGTGCGACTGCACCGCAGAATGGTGATCGCCACCACGCAGGCTTGGTTGCTCTCGGTTGGCGCGGCATCAGCCGTAGCCGTCACCTCGTTGAATCTGGTCCTGATGCACTTGCTTTGGCCGACTCCAGACATACCACTCCTCACCGGCGCGGCGCGCTACATGGTGGGTGACTTTATAGGCATTCTGACGGTCGTTCCTCTTGCCCTGCTCTGGGCAAGCAGGCGCACCGAACCGGCATGGACAGGGCGTTTCCTGGCGCCGAGCATCGCCGCACTGGCACTGATGATCTTGACCGGGATCGCTTCTGCCCTCATTCCCGCAGAATCCGCCACGATCAAGAGCAGCCTGCAACTGCTGATGGCGCTACCGGCGATAGCTCTCACCTGTCTGCTTGGTTGGCGTGGGGCGGCAATTGCCGTGCCATCGCTCAATCTCATCATTGGACTCACAACGCCAAAACCGTATCCGTTGGCATTTGATCAGACAACGTTTACGACGCAGATGATCATGGCCATTGCGAGTGTCGCCCTGCTTTTATTCGGCTCGCGCATTACGCACTATTATCATCGCTATCGGATTCGCGATGACGGCGAGAGAAATGCCCTGAAACTGGCCCGCAATTCACATATGGCCAGTGAAAAAGGTCTTCGCGAACGTGCGCTTCATCTCAGGAAGCTTGGCGATGGCATTGAGGTGTCGCTTAAAGAGGTGGTGAACTGGCTGAAACTGCAGGGCCACCATGAGATAGCAAACGCGCTTCTGAACACTGCAACGGTGCATTCACAGCAGTTCCGCGCCCAGGCAAGCATGGTCTATCCCACAACTTTGGATCAGCTGGGTCTCTACGTTGCCCTGCAGGCCGGCGGCGTGCGTGAATCCTGGGACCAGAGCAACCGGGTGACTCGGCCTCGCTTGGAAGGGGACCCCTGCATGTTGAGTACAGGCCTGCAGCTGGCGGCCTATCGTGCAATTGTTGAAGCCGTGCCCCTGCTTTTGGAACATGAGTTTGGACAGATAATTGTCCGCGCCCGATGCGGGAGGTTTGGGTTGCAACGGGGAATCCTTGTGGTGGTAGCACTGCTTGATTCAGCACAACCGTTGTCCGAAACAACCGTCGCCATGGTGGGTGAGCATTTGGCCGGCCTGCCTCTTGCGTACGGCGGCTTTGTAAACTGCCGCCGCAATCGGATCAGGATAGTGCTCAGGGAGGCGGTCGCGCGCTCATCCGCCAGAGCGACAGACATCCCACGGCAAAACTGGGTGCGGGAGAGCATCCGATCTGGACAATAGGCCGTCCGGTGCCCTCCAAGGTGCGTTGACGTGCTGCGGCACTACGGGCGGTAGCACGTCAACGCCGGCTAAGTACCGGAATTCTAAGGCTGCTGACCTGCGACCTCTACGGACCACACAGCATCATTGCCGTGTCCGTAGAGAACCAGCGAGAAGCGGGAACCTCGATAAATCTCGGCCCTCGCTGCGTTTACTGGTGTCTGTACGCGTTGCAGCGGCAACGAGACACTCGCCGAGCTTTCGCCAGCGGGCAGGGTCCAGAAGTCATCGTCCACATTTCCGATGATCACTTGAACACGCCCCACGAGATCATTCACCTGGAAATAGGAGATTCCATCGCGCGTGAACCCGTACACGTGCCACTGTGGATCTAAACTCAGATCGACAGCTATCGGCTGCGCCTTGCCCAGTCCACTTCTTGCCAAAGGAGTTCCGTGTCCATCTGACTGCGCCATTCCAACCATTGGAACCGACGCGAGAATAACGACACCCACAACACCCACAATCCTTGGAATGCGCACATTTACCTCCTGATTAAAACGTCGAGGGGAACTTCAGCGATAGTAACCGTAAGCGGACGTCCATCGATCAAACGGGGACCGCCTGAGCCGCCAGCACAGGACGACGAGCCACACGGCAGCCAGGCGGAGGCTGCGACATTGCGCGGCACCCCCTCCCCCTAAAGTTGCATGTGAAACGGCCGCTACCAGTCCCGACCCACTCGGAATCGAGCGTACGCCTCATGCCGGCACTGTTGCAGGGCGCTGTTCTCAGCGACCCCGGTGATGCCCTGCCCCAGCGGATCCTGCTGGTGGAAAACTCGCGCACGTTCACCAGCATGCTGCGCGAGGCGATCGAGCAGCGGTTGGAGCTGCCGGTCTCGGTGGCGACCAGCCTGGCCGAGGCCGGGCGGTTGCTGGATGAGGAACAGGGCTGGTTCCTGGTCCTGACCGGGCTGGTGCTGGCCGATGGCGACCGCGATACCGTGGTGGACTACTTCCTGTCGCGCGGGCTGCCCACCGTGGTGGTCAGCGGCGTGTATGACGAGGATCTGCGCAAGCGCGTGCTGCAGCAGCAGATCATCGATTACGTGCTCAAGAACACTCCGGGCAGCATCGATTATCTGGTGTGGCTGGTGCAGCGGTTGGAGCGCAACCGGCGCATTGCCGCGCTGGTGGTGGACGACTCGATGTCGGCACGGATGTACGCCGCCTCCTTGCTGCGCATGTACGGGCACGACGTCTACGAGGCCGCCGACGGTGCCGAGGGACTCAAGGCGGTCGAGGCCCACCCGGCGATCCGGCTGGCCGTGGTCGACCAGGAAATGCCCGGCATGGAGGGGGTGGAATTCACCCGCCGTCTGCGCACGATGCGCTCGCGCGACAAGCTCGCCGTGATCGGGATTTCCGGCAATACCGATCCGTCGCTGATTCCGCGCTTCCTCAAGAACGGCGCCAACGATTTCCTGCGTAAGCCCTTCTCGCGCGAGGAGTTCTTCTGCCGCGTCTCGCAGAACGTGGATCAGCTCGAGCTGATCGGCACGCTACAGGACCTGGCCACCCGCGATTTCCTGACCGGCCTGCCGAATCGTCGCTGCTTCCTGGAGCAGAGTCAGCGCCAGCTGCCGCAGCTGCACCTGGACGGTGAACAGGTCGCGGTGGCGATGATCGACATCGATCACTTCAAGCACATCAACGATACCCATGGCCACGAGGCCGGCGACGATGCGCTGCGCGCGGTGGCCGCAGCGGTGGCCCAGCATGCGCGCGAGGACGATCTGATCGCACGCTTCGGGGGCGAGGAGTTCTGCCTGCTGGTACCGGGCATGGATGAAGTGCAGGCCGTGCAGTACTTCGACGAACTGCGCCAGACCATCGCCGCGCTGGAGGTCGACCTGGGCCACACCACCCTGCGCATGACGGTCAGCATCGGGCTGTGCTGCCTGCGGCCGCAGCGCGATTCCCTGCACCGGCTGATTTCCGAGGCCGACCGGCAGCTGTACCTGGCCAAGGCCGGCGGCCGCAATCGCGTCCACTGCGCTACCGTGGCGACCGGCCCACGCCAGCGCGAGCCTGCCCTGGCGCCTTGATCGAGATCAACGCGGCCCCGGCCGCGACTGCCTAGAGTCGCCCCCAGTTGAACAGCGCGGGGAACGCACCATGGCACTTCTGGTCTGGCAGGACGATCTGAACATCGGTATCGATGTCATCGATCACCAGCACATGCGCATCGTGGAGATGCTCAACCACCTGCACGTCGCCCAGAAGAGCCTGGAGCGGCTGGCCGTGGCCGAGGTCATCGACGAACTGGTGGACTACACGATGTCCCACTTCGCCTTCGAAGAAGAACTGATGGAGGAAGCCGGGTACCCGTTCTGTTCGGCGCACAAGCGTGTGCACGAGATCTTCGGCAAGCGCGTGGGCGAGTACCGGCTCCGTTTCCAGGCCGGTGAGGACATCACCGAAGAGCTGCGTACGATGCTGTCGCGCTGGCTGTTCAACCATATCCGTGGCGATGACAAGGCGTACGCGCCGCAGGTCAAACAGCACCTCAACCAGTTCGCGCGCGACCACCAGCAGGGTAGTTGGCTGGGCCGCACGCTCAAGCGCTTCTTCCGCTGATCAGCGCCCGCGCCGCCCCATCGCCAGCAAGGCAACGATGGTGACCAGTGCGGTCACGCACAGGTAATAGCCCACCGCGACCAGGCCATAGCGCTCGGCCAGCCAGGTGGCCACATACGGCGCCGGTGCGGCACCGAGAATGCCGGCCAGGTTGAACGACAAGGAGGCGCCGGTATAGCGCACCTGCACCGGGTAGATCTCGGCCAGGAAGGTGCCGCACGGGCCGTAGGTCAGGCCCATCAGGAACAGCCCCAGCGCCAGGAATCCGAGCACCAGCCACGGGCTGCCGGCCTGGAACAGCGGCGCGAACACCACGCCGAAGGCGAGGATCAGGCCGCTGGCCACGATCATCGTGCGGCGCGTGCCCCAGCGGTCGCCATACAAGGCTGAAATGGGAATGCCGGCGGCGAAGAACAGGATGCCGACCATCTGCAGCAGCAGGAACTGCTCGCGCGAGTAGCCGAGCACGGTGGTGCCATGGCCGAGGGTGAACACCGTCATCAGGTAGAACAGCACGAAGGTGGCGAATGCCCCCAGGGTGCCCAGCACCAGCGTCAGCGGATGTTCGCGCAGCACCGTCCACATCGGCAGCTTGACCCGCTCGTTGCGGTCCAGCGCGGCCTGGAATTGCGGGGTCTCGTGGATGTTCAGGCGTACCCACAAGCCGATGCCGACCAGCAGCGAACTGGCCAGGAACGGCACGCGCCACCCCCACTGCAGGAAGTCGGCCTCGCTCATCGCGCGGCCCAGCAGCAGGAAGATGCCGGCCGAAAGCAGGAAGCCCAGCGGTGCGCCCAGCTGCGGGAACATGCCGTACCAGGCGCGCTTGCCGGGCGGCGCATTCTCGGTGGCCAGCAGCACGGCGCCGCCCCACTCCCCACCCAGCCCCAGGCCCTGGCCGAAGCGGCACAGCGCCAACAGGGCCGGCGCCACCAACCCGATGCTGGCATGCGTGGGCAGCAGGCCGATCGCCACGGTGGAGATGCCCATCGTGAGCAGCGCAGCGACCAGCGTCGCCTTGCGCCCGATGCGGTCACCGTAGTGACCGAACACCGCCGAGCCGACCGGCCGCGCGATGAAGGCCACCGCGAAGGTCGCCAGCGACTGCAGCATCGCCGCACCATCGCTGCTCTCCGGGAAAAACAGGTGCGGGAACACCAGCACCGCCGCCGTGGCGTAGATGTAGAAATCGAAGAACTCGATGGTGGTGCCGATCAGGCTCGCCAGCAGGATGCGGCGGGGAGAGTTCACGACAGGCGCGACAGCAGGTGTGGACATCGGGTCGCAGGAAAAGGCAGCTGCCGGATTCTGCCACGGCCTTCCGCTGGGTGCCGCAATGGTTGCAGACGAGACTGTCAGCCTGTGACCGGGTCGGCGGCCTGCGCATCGGGCAGGAACTTCCCCGGCACCGCAGGGTCTGACCGCGGTCACCCCACCAGGACGGTCCCGGATGTCAGCCTCACGGAAGAGTGCCACCGCCTCGCGCTGGGCGCAGCCCGCCGCCATCGTGGTGGTGATCGTTGTACACGGGCTGATGCTGGGCGTGCTGCTGCGTTCACCGGCCCCCAACAACGGCACCGCCGAGGAAACCCGCTTGGCGGTGTACTGGCTGCCGCGGGCGCTGCCTGCGCCGGCTCCCCCACCCTCGGTGACTTTCTCGCTACCCGCACCGCAGTCCCCGGCGTGGGCACGCCTGCCTGTGCCACGCGTGCCCACGCAAACCATCTCATCGCCTGCTGCGGCGGTGGATCCGCAGGCACCACGCGCCGCACTGGACCTGAGCGTGCCGGGCTCGCTGACGGGCAGCGGTATCGATGCCGCCTCGCTGGTTCCGCGCGTGCTGGGCGACCGCGAGGTACACCCGGCATTCCAGACCAGACCCAAGCGTTTCCGCATGAAGGCGGGGATGACCCCGGAGCAGATCGTGCACGGCATCTTCCAGCTGATCGGCGCATGGCCACCGGGCTACACGGTGGACCCGTGCCGCCTGACCCGGCAGCAGATCGACTATCTGCGCAACGCCGTGGATGAGATGGACCGCGACCTGCTGCGAGAGTCACTCATCCGTCAAGACCAGGACTGCTGACCGGCGTTACCCGCCTAGGTGGATCCAGGTCGCCTTGAGCTCGGTGTACTTGTCGAAGGCGTGCAGGGATTTGTCACGGCCGATACCGGACTGCTTGTAGCCCCCGAACGGCGCGGTCATGTCGCCACCATCCCATTGATTGACCCATACACTGCCCGCGCGCAGCCCGCGTGCCACCCGATGTGCGCGGCCCAGATCGCGCGTCCACACCCCGGCGGCCAAGCCGTAGATGGAATCATTGGCCATGCGCAGTGCGTCGTCTTCGTGATCGAAGGTGAGCACCGACAGCACCGGCCCGAAGATCTCCTCGCGGGCGATGGTGTGCTGCGGATCGACCTCGTCGAATACCGTTGGCTCCACGTAGCTGCCACCGGGCACCACCTCCAGCCGCTTGCCGCCCAGCAGCAGGCGCGCGCCATCGGCCTCACCGCGTGCTACGTAATCCAGCACGCGGCCTGCATGCGCCTCGTCGACCAGTGCGCCCATCGCGGCGTCCGGCTCGAAGGGATGCTGCGGCTGCATATGCCGGCCATACGCCAGCACCCGTGCCACGAAGGCGTCCTTGATCGAGCGCTGGACCAGTAAACGCGAGCCGGCCGTGCACACCTCGCCTTGGTTGTAGAAGATCGCGGTGGCTGCCGCCTGCGCAGCTTTGTCCAGATCGGGCGCGTCGGCAAACACCAGGTTCGGGCTCTTGCCGCCGCACTCCAGCCAGGTGCGCTTGAGATTCGATTTCCCGGCGCATTGCAGCAACCGGCGGCCCACGGCGGTAGACCCGGTGAACGCCAGCGCATCCACATCCATGTGCAGCGCCAACGGTTCGCCGGTGCGCTCACCATGGCCCGGCAGCACGTTGAACACACCATCAGGCACCCCCGCCTCGGCCACCAGCGCCGCCAGACGAATCGCACTCAGCGGCGAGCGCTCGGAGGGTTTGAGCACCACCGAATTGCCCGCCGCCAAGGCCGGCGCGATCTTCCACGAGGCCATCAGCAGCGGAAAGTTCCACGGCACGATCACCGCCACCACGCCGACCGGCTCGCGGGTGATCAGGCCCAGCGTGTCGAGCGCGGTCGGGGCGACTTCGCCATACACCTTGTCCACCGCCTCGGCGGTCCAGCGCAGGCAACGCAACACACCGGCCAGATCACCTTGGCGTGCGTCCCGCACCGGCTTGCCCATGTCCAGGGTTTCCAGCAACGCAAGCTCATCGGCATGCTGTTCAACCAGATCGGCCAGCCGCAGCAGCACCTGCTTGCGGTGCGAGGGTGCGGCCCGCGACCAGTCGCCCGCGTCGAAGCTGCGCCGCGCCGCCGCGACCGCACGGTCGACGTCCACCATATCGGCATCGGCCACCTGCACCAGCACGCGCCCGTCGATCGGACTGATGCAGTCGTAGCGCGCGCCACTGGCCGCATCGACGTAGCGCCCATCGATGAACGCCTGGCCTTGGAAGGTCAGTGCATCGGCCTGGCGCTGCCAGTCGTCGCGGGTGCGTGCGGGGGTCATCGGCGTCGTCCTCATCCACTCAGTCGGGTAAGGCGGTTATACCCGTCGCCGTCACGGGATGACGTGAGGCGAGTGCGATAAAGTCGTGACCATCGCGCCCTTGCGGAGTGCCTCATGCCTCGTCCCGAACCGTCGTTGTCGATCCTGGCCAGCCAGGTACCCGCAGACCTGGATGCCTACTGGATGCCATTCACCGCCAACCGCCAGTTCAAGGCCGCCCCGCGCCTGCTGGTGCGCGCCGAGGGGATGTATTACCACGACGTCGACGACCGCCCGATCCTGGATGGCGCGGCCGGCCTGTGGTGCTGCAACGCAGGGCATGCGCGGCCGCGGATCGTGCAGGCGATCCAGCAGCAGGCGGCCACGCTGGATTTCGCGCCACCGTTCCAGATGGGCTCGCCCTTGCCGTTCGTGCTGGCCCAGCGCCTCGCTGCGCTGGCACCGGCGAGCTTGAACCATGTGTTCTTCACCAACTCCGGCTCCGAAGCAGTCGACACCGCGATGAAGATCGCGCTGGCCTACCACCGCTTGCGCGGCGAGGGCCACCGCACCCGCTTCATCGGCCGCGAAAAGGCCTATCACGGCGTGGGCTTCGGCGGCCTGTCGATCGGCGGCCTGCCCAACAACCGCAAGACGTTCGGGCCGCTGTTGGCCGGCAGCGACTTCCTGCGCCACACGCTCGATCTGGAGCGCAATGCCTTCAGTCCCGGCCTGCCGCGCCACGGCGCCGAACTCGCAGACGACCTGGAGCGTTTGATCGCACTGCACGATGCGTCCACGATCGCGGCGGTGTTCGTCGAGCCGATCGCCGGCTCGGCCGGGGTGATCCTGCCCGCACCGGGCTACCTGCAGCGCCTGCGCGAGATCTGCGACCAGCACGGCATCCTGCTGGTGTTGGATGAGGTGATCACCGGTTTCGGACGGGTCGGCAACGCCTTCGCTGCGCAGCGCTTCGGGGTTACCCCGGACCTGATGACCTTGGCCAAAGGGCTGACCAACGGCGCGGTGCCGATGGGCGCGGTGCTGGCCAGCGATGCGATCCACGACGCGTTCATGCAGGGGCCGCCGGCCGCCATCGAGTTCTTCCACGGCTACACCTATTCCGGCCACCCGCTGGCCTGCGCAGCGGCCCTGGCGGCGCTGGATACCTACGCCGAAGAGCATCTGTTCGAGCGCGCCATCGAGCTGGGCGACTACTGGCAGGAGCGACTGCACAGCCTACGCGGGCTGCCGCATGTGGTGGATATCCGTAATTTTGGGCTCATCGGTGCTGTCGAGCTGATGCCGCGCAAGGACGCCCCCGGCGCGCGTGGCTACGAGGTGTTCGAGCGCTGCTTCCGCGATGGCCAGTTGCTGGTGCGCTGCACCGGCGATGTGATTGCGCTGTCGCCCCCGCTGATACTGGAGCGCAGCCATATCGACCGGATCGTGGACGTACTGGGCGAGATGATCCGCGCCACCGGCTGAGGCTGAATCCGCCGGCGACGACGGCGACCGCCGCGATCCTTACAATGGTCGGTCACGTTTCGCTCGCGTACCGGATTGCATGGACATTGTCGTCAAAGAAGAACTCAAGGCCTACATCGACCCGCTGACCCCGGACGAGCACGACGCGCTGGAGCGCAGCATCCTCGCAGAGGGCTGCCGCGATGCGCTGGTGCTGTGGGGCGAGGTACTGGTCGATGGCCACAACCGCTACGGCATCTGCCAGAAGCACGGCCTGCCGTTCCAGACGATCCAGAACACCCGCTTCCAGTCGATGGATGACGTCCACCTGTGGATGATCGAACAGCACCTGGGGCGCCGCAGCGTCTCCGATTTCCAGCGTGGCGTGCTGGCGCTGCGCAAGCGCGACATCCTGGCCGAGCGCCACCGCGCCGACCAGGCCCAGCTGCAGAAGGAAAGCGACGGCGAGATCAGCGGGCCGGCCGATGCCGGTGACGAAGACAGCCCGCCGTGGGCCGCCGCGCCGAAGGTCAGCCGCGCCGACATGGCCCGCGAAGCGCGCCTGAGCAGCAGCCAGGTGACGATGATCGAGCGCATCCACAAGCAGGCCGCACCGGAGCTGGTGGAAGCGGTCAAGACCGGTGTGATCTCGATCAGCGCCGCAGCCGCCGTGGCTGATCTGCCCGAAGACGAGCAGCGCGCCGCGGCCGCCGCCGGCAAGGACGAGCTCAAGCAGGCCGCCAAGCGCGTGCGCGAGTCCAAGCGCAAGCCGCGCAAGCCGGTCCAGGAGGTGCTGCACAGTGCCGACGGCGAGGCCGAGGCCGACCCCAGCCGCGCCGCCGAGATCGCCGATGCGCTCAACGCCCTGGGCGAAGGCCCTGCCGAGCTGCGCCAGCGCATCATCGCGCTGACCCTGGAAAACGACACCCTGCGCCAGCAGCTGGCCGCGCTGCGCAAGCAGGTGGCGGACAGCGGGATGGCCGACGCCTGATCCGGTGTAGTGCCGGCCAGCGGCCGGCACTACCTGTTGCTCATGCCGGGGTCGTTAAACTGCCGCAATGACGCCCACCTCCCCTCCCGACCCGCGCCGCGCCCAGCTGCGTCGGCTCAAACTGATCGCCCTGGCCATGCTGGTGGCGATGCTGGCCGGCTTCGCGGTCAGCCACTGGCACGGCGAACGCGGCATCTGGGCCTGGGTCTCGGCCTTCTGCGAGGCTGCCGCGGTCGGCGCGCTGGCCGACTGGTTCGCGGTGGTGGCCCTGTTCCGTCGGCCGCTCGGCCTGCCCATCCCGCATACCGCGATCATCCCGCGCAGCAAGGACCGCATTGCCGACAGCCTGGCGCTGTTCGTGCGCGACCAGTTCCTGGAACCGCAGGCCCTGCTGGCCCGGCTGCAGGTATTCGATCCAGCCAGCCGCCTGGGCAGCTGGCTGGCCGAGCCGGCGCGAGCCCGCATGCTGGCCGACATGGCGCGCGGCTGGGCCCTGCAGGCGCTGGACTTCCTCGATGAAGCGGCCGTCCGGCGCAGCATTCAGGGCTTCGTGATCCAGCAGCTGCGGCAATGGAATGCGGCCGCCACCGCGGGGGAACTGCTCGGCCTGCTCACCGCCGACAACCGCCACCAGCGCGTGCTGGACGAAGGCCTGACCCGGATCAGCGAATGGCTGGGTAACGAGAAGGTCAAAGACCGCGCGTCCACGTTGATCGTGGGCTACATCCAGCGCGAGTGGCCCAAGCTGGCCAGCACGGTCAACTGGGTCAAGCCCATCGACGAGATCGGTGACACCCTTGCCGAGCGCCTGGCGCATGCGGTGCTGGAGGAACTGCAGCAGATCCTGGCCCAGCCCGAGCATCCGCTGCGGCGCGATTACGAAACCTGGCTGAGCGGTTACATCCAGCGGCTGCGCGAAGACCCGGCCCTGGCCGAGAAGGTGGAACAGCTCAAGCAGCAGGTGATTGACCACCCGGCCGTGCAGGAGTACGTGCAGGGCCTGTGGGCGCGCATCCATGCCAGCCTGCGAGCCGACCTGGCCAGCGAGGACTCCGCACTGGCCGGCCATCTGCGCCGCAGCCTGGCCTCGGTGGGCGAGGCACTGCAGGCCGACCCGTCGCTGCGCGAGGCGCTCAACCAGCACCTGATGGACGGTGCCGAGCGCCTGACCACGCGGCTGCGCAGCGGCGTGACCGAGCACATCGCACAGACCGTCAAAAGCTGGGACGAACGCCACTTGGTCGAGCAGCTGGAACTGAGCGTCGGCCGCGACCTGCAATTCATCCGTTTCAACGGCACCCTGGTCGGTGGCCTGATCGGCGTGATCCTGCATGCACTGACGGTATGGTTCCACTGGTAACGCGATAACCGCTCGCATCGACTGGCGACGCTGGCGGAAACACCGCCAGCGTCGTTGGGCACGTCAGCCCGCGACCGCGCGTACGGCCGCCACCAGTGCGTCCATCTGCGCCGGCGTACTGAAGATGCCTGGCGTCACCCGCAGGCAGGCGCCCGAGGCCAGCCCTTCGCGCGGCACCACGAACACGCCGGACTGCTTCACCATCCGCTGCGAGGTGGCCGTGTTGTCGCGCATCGTGGTCTGCCCACGCAGCCGGAACGAGGTGATCGCACTGGACAGGCGCGGGTCGTCCGAGCCGAGCAGCTGGATGCGCGCGTCGCCGCGCAACGCGTCCATCCACTGATTGCGCAGGCGCAGCAGGCGCGCCCGCTTGTTGGCCACGCCGATGCGCTCGTGCAGGTCCAGTGCGGCCGGCAGCGCCATGTAAGCGGCGAAATTGACCGTGCCGGTGTGCACGCGGGTGCGGATGTCGTCGTGGTCCTGCTCCCCCATGTACGGATCCAGGTCACGCACCCGCCCGCGGCGGACATATACCGCCCCGACACCGACCGGCGCGCCGATCCACTTGTGCAGGTTGATCCCGATGAAATCCACGCCCAACGCGCGCAGCGGCGTGTCCACCTGGCCAATGCCGTGCGCGGCGTCGAGTACCACCTCCACGCCGGCCGCCCTGGCCAGCGCGGCGATCTCGGCCACCGGCAGCAGCATGCCGTTGCGGTGGTTGACGTGGGTCAGCAGCAGCAGGCGCACGCGCGGGTTGGCGGTCAGCGCGCGGCGGTAGGTCTCCACGATGCTGTCGTGGTCGAACGGCTCGGGCAGCGTGATCGCCACCGGCTGCACGCCGCGCCGCGCCTGCAGCCACTGCATCGCGCTGATCATGCTGTCGTAGTCGGTGTCGGCGTACATCACCGCATCGCCCGGCGACAGCCCGCGGTAGCTGCCGATCAGCACCTGCATCGCCTCGGTGGCACCGCGGGTGAGCACGATCTCGTCGGTCTCCACGCCCAGCACCTGCGCCAGACGGACGCGGGCCTGTTCGAACAGCGGTGGAAACGCGAGCCGCCCGAACCAGGCGTTACCGGCATTCACCGTGGCGGTGGCCTGCTGGTAGGCCTGCAGCACCGGGCGCGCCATTGCGCCCCAGTAGCCGTTGTCCAGCATCACGACCTCGTCGGTGAGGTCGTACAGCGCGCGCACCTGGGCCCACCAGGTTTCGTCGGCGGCCAGCTCGGCCGGCGTGCGCGTGCCCACTGCCGGCAGCGTCATCGGCTCAGCGCCCATGGCAGTCGCACCGGACAGTGCCGCGGCGACTGGCAGGGCCAGTGCGCCACGCAGAAGAGAGCGTCGTTGCCGGTCCATCAGTAGCGGATCCGGTATTCGGCGTAGAGGTTGCGGCCGTCGGTGTCATACGGCGCGTTCCGCGAATAGATCAGGCCACGGCTGGCCTGGAAGCTGGCCTCGTCCGGATAGCGGTTGAACAGGTTGTCCGCGCCGATCCGCAGCGTCTGCTGCTCGGTGACATTCCAGCTCACCGCCAGATCGACGAAGCTCATCGCCCCGAAGCGCTGGAAGATGTCGCCGGTGGCATTGCCCGAAGAGTCCGTCCATGCCCCGTAGTATCGCAGCTTGCCGAGCACGCTGAAGCGGCCCCACGCATACGTGCTGCTGAGCGTGGCCTTCTGCCGCGGCAGGCGCTCTTCGAAGATGCGGCGCTGGCTTTCATTGGTGGCCACGCCGGTGGCACCACTGTCGACCTGGGTCTGGTTGTAGTTGTAGCCCAGCGTGGTGCTCAGCCGTCCCGCGCCGAGCGCGGTGGTGTGGCTGGCGACCACGTCGACACCGCGCGTGGTGGTGTCGAAATCGTTGGTGTAGAAGCTCACCGAGGTGTACGCCAGCGGATTGGGCACGCCGGCCGGCACTGCGAACGAGGCCGACTGGCTGAAGCGGTCGGTGACCTTGATGTCGTACAGGTCCACCGAGCCGGAGAAGCCCAGGTCGTTCTTCCAGGTCAGGCCGAGCGAGGCGGTGCGCGATTGCTCCGGCTTGAGCGGTTGGGCGCCGAGCTGGATCGCCAGCGGATCGCTGGGCGCGAGGCGGCCAGTGGTGAACACCTGCAAGGTCACGGTATCCAGGCCCTGCTGGGTGCTCTGGGTGTACAGCTGACCCGGCGTGGGCGCACGGAAGCCGGTGGAAAGCGAACCGCGCACGGCCAGGTCCGGAGTGAACTCGAAGCGGCTGGAGAGCTTGCCGTCCACGCTCTCGCCGAAGGCCGAGAAGTGCTCGTAGCGGGTGGCCGCACCGACGGTCCAGCGGGCGGTCAACGGCGCTTCGACATCGATGTACGCCGCGCGGCTTCGCTGGCTCCAGCGACCGGCATTGGCCGCACTGAAGCCCGGCGCACCGTTGGCGCCACCGGCCAGGCCGGTCACCGCCCCCGGGCCGATCGCATACGACGCCGGATCGCCGGCATCCACGCCGTAGGTTTCCTCGCGCGTTTCCGCACCGAAGGCGATGTTGATCGGTGCGGCCAGCGCGCTGACCGGCAGCGAGTAGACGATATCCGCGTTGAGGTTCTTCTCTTCCTGCGAGAGGCGGCCGAGGTAGAACGAGGTGGGGCTGTCCGGGCCGAGCGAGGCATTGATCGAGTTGCCCAGCGTGTAGTCGATGCGGTTGCGCCCGTAGGAGCCGCTCACATCCCAGCGCCAGCGTTCGCCCCAGTAGCCGCGCAGACCGAGTACGCCCTGCAGGTCGTCCTGTTCGTTGCCGTATTTCGGGCTGAAACCGGTCGGGTACAGGCTGCGCGCATCCCAGCCGGGGAACACACGGCTGCGGTTGTAGATCGAGGCCGTGCCATCGGGATTGCGCCAGTTGAAATCACTGACGCCCTCGCTGTGACCGTACAGACCGAAACCGTAGAGATCGACGCTGTCGTTCAAGGCCAAGTTGAGGTTGAAGCCGAAATGGCGGTTTTCCAGGTCCGGCTGGCCCCAGCGCTGCACCGGATCGGGCACGACCAGATCCGGGTGGGCGTTCTGGAAGGCGATCGCATCGGCGCGCTGGCGGCTGCGCGAGGTCGCATCGGATTTGTCCCAGTCGGCGAACAGCGACAGGCTGCCCTTGTCACCCAGCGCGAAGCCGTGGCGGCCGCCGATCTTGCGACCGGTCCCATCGCCTTCGCTGTATTCGGACAGGCCCAGCGACAGTTCCCCGCCGACGCGGTCATCCAAGATGATGTTGATCACCCCGGCGATGGCGTCCGAGCCGTACTGCGCCGACGCGCCATCGCGCAGCACTTCGATGCGCTGGATCGCATGCACCGGAATCTGCGCCAGGTCCGGGCCCTGCGCACCGCGCGCGCCCAACAGGGCCGAACGATGGAAGCGGCGGCCGTTGACCAGGACCAGGGTCTGGTCCGGCGAAAGGCCGCGCAGCGTGGCCGGCCGCACGAACACCAGCCCGTCGTTCATGGGCATGCGCTGGACCACGAAGGAAGGCACCAGCTGGGCCAGCACGTCGTTGAGGTCGGAGGATTCGATCGCCTGGATCTCTTCCTGCGAGAACACGTCCACCGGGGCCAGCGTATCGAACTGCGTGCGGTTGCTGCCGCGCGTGCCGGTGACGATCATCGTGTCCAGGGTGGCGGGGGCCGCGGCAGTCCCTGCCGGGGCGGCCTCGGCACGCGCATCGGCGGCCGTGGCGAAGGTAAGGACGGACAACAGCGCTACAGCAAGCACACAACGATTCACTGACGACTCCGCAAACGAACAGATGGGGGATGCCGTGACGGCGTGTCACGACATCCTCACAGTCTGTTGACGCGATATTGCCCGGCAGTGACACGCAGGCGACGGTCTTATCGCGCGCCACACATACGCCAGCGCACGGCCTTGCATGGCTTCGACAGCGGCATAACGCTTGTCTAACGAAATGATAATGACTATCATTCACTGATCGGCTGTACGCCTAGCCAACCGGCGCCCGGATGCACCACGCCTTCCCCGCGCAACGCCCCGTGTACACCCCCTGATCCGCTGCCTTGCCTGCCCTGCTGCCTTCGGCAGCGCCGCTGTGCGTGGCGCGCTGACGTTCTCCCACACTGGAAGTGTTGCCATGCCCTGCTCGTCCGCTTCACCGTTGTCCCGGCCATCGCTGTTGGCGATCGCCCTCGTTGCTGCCCTCGCCGGCCCGGCGCTGCCGGCGTTCGCCGAGGCCGAACCTGGCGATGCGACCACCCTGGACACGATCAAGGTGACCGCCGACGGGGATATCCCGAACGCCTACACGGTCAAGCAGGCCAGCACCGCCACCAAGTTGAACCTGTCGCTGCGCCACACGCCGCAGTCGGTCACCGTGCTGACCCGCCAGCGCCTGGACGACATGGGCCTGTACGCGCTGTCCGATGTGATGGGCCAGGTCACCGGCGTGCATGTATCGGTCACCGATTCGGAGCGCATCAACTACATCTCGCGTGGCTACAGCATCACCAATTTCCAGATCGACGGGATGCTCAACACGTTTGGTGGCTCGCTCAAGACCAACACCGACAGCGCGATCTACGAGCGCATCGAAGTGGTCCGCGGCGCGACCGGCCTGACCACCGGTGCCGGTGACCCGTCGGGCACCATCAACATGGTCCGCAAGCGCCCGACCCAGGAGATGGCGATGAGCGCCGGGCTGACCCTGGGCCGCTGGGGCAACCAGCGCCTGGAAGCGGACATCGGCGGCCCGGTCGCGCTGGACGGCCGCGTGCGTGCGCGCTTCGTCGCCGCCAAGCAGCAGAGCGATTCCTTCCGCGATGTGTACCGTCTGGACAAGGACGTGTTCTACGGCATCGTGCAGGCCGACCTGACCGACAGCACCCTGTTCGAAGTCGGCTATGACTACCAGTCGCCGGAAACCAAGGGCGTGACCTGGGGCGTGGTGCCGTACTGGGGTCCGGACGGCACGCCGGCCAACCTGCCGCGCTCGACCAACCTCTCGGCACGCTGGAGCAGCTGGCCGATCGTGGAGAAGACCACCTTCGTGCGCCTGGAGCAGCAGCTCGGCAACGGCTGGTCGCTGAAGGCCAGCGCGACCCAGGCCAAGCGCAACACCGATGGCGACGTCTGGTATGGCGCGCAGGGCTACCCGGCGCCGGATGGCACCGGTGTGCGCGCCTACCTCTCGCATTTCGCCGAACGCAGCGAAATGAACGTGTTCGACCTCAACGCCAGCGGCCCGTTCCAGCTGTTCGGCCGCGAGCATGAACTGGTGTTCGGCGTCGGCCAGTCGGTTCGCAAGGGCGAATCGCCTGCCTCGGAATTCACGCAGCCGCCGGGCTACGATGTGGTACCGGACTGGCGCACCTGGACCGGGGATGTCGCCCCGTTGCCGCTCACCCGGCATGACTGGCTGGCCTCGGAGAACGAGTTGACGCAGAAGGCTGCCTACGTGGCCGCCCGCCTGCAGCTGGCCGATCCGTTGCTGGCCGTGCTCGGCGCGCGCTATGGCAGCTGGGAAACCCGCAGCTGGCGCTATACCAACGATGCGGCCGGCAACCGCACCGGTACCACCCGCGGCGGCTACAAGCCGGACGATTCGCTGACCCCTTATTTCGGCCTGGTCTACGATTTCAGCAGGCAGTTCAGCGCCTACGCCAGCTACACCGACATCTTCCAGCCGCAGGACTACCGCGACAAGAACAACGATTACCTGGAGCCGGTGGTCGGCGACATGTGGGAGGCCGGCCTGAAGAGTGAATTCTTCGGCGGGCGCCTGAACACCTCCGCCGCGGTGTTCAAGGGCGAGAAGGACAATGTGGCCGAGCTCGACGATTCGGTACCGGCCGCCTCGCTGCCCGATGGCGGCAGTGCCTACCGGTCCACCGGCAAGGGCAACAAGGTCAAGGGCTGGGAACTGGAAGCCCAGGGTAGCCTGACCGAGAACTGGAACCTCTCGGCCGGTTTCGCGCACACCACCATCCGCAACCAGGCCGGCGTGGCGCAGAACACCACCAACCCGGTGGACACGTTCCGCCTCAACACCAGCTGGCGCCCGAGCGGTGAATGGAACCGCCTCTCGCTGGGCGGCGGGGTGACCTGGCAGAGCCGGATCTACCGCACCAGCACCAAGCCGCGCGCGGATTACGCGACCAGCGGCCGTACCGAATCGGCGTTCATCACCCAGGATGCGTTCTACCTGGTGAATGTGTTCGCCGGCTACCGCTTCAACGACACCTTCTCCGCGCAGCTCAACGTCAACAACCTGCTCGACAAGAAGTACTACAGCAACGTCGGTTTCTACAACGGCGTGTACTGGGGCGAACCGCGCAACGTGATGTTGAACCTGCGCTGGAAGCTCTGACACCGGCTCCAAGGGACCACTGCGACGCGCAGTGAACACGGCCACGGATGGCCACTATCCTTCATCACCGGCTGCGGCCGGTGATGCCCGTTTCCCCGATTGATCAGCAGGTTTCCGTGGACAGCACGCCGCACGCCAGCGCCAGGTTCAACCGTCTTGGTTCCTTCTTCACCCGCCCCTGGCTGGGTGTCCTATCACGTTCGCTCGCCGCGATCTTCGGCGGCTACGCGCTGGCCGCGACCTGCTCGATGTTCTTCGCGGTCGCGCTGCCGATCGCACGCGGGCAAGCCGTGCTGACCGGCATGCTGGTGGCGATCGTGCTGTGCGCCTGCGCGGCATTGTGGGCGTTCGCTACCCGCACCGCCCTGCGCGCCTGGGTGGGCATCCTGATTCCCACGCTGCTGTTCTGGGTGGGCACCCGCCTGTTGCAGGGGGCCGCATGAAGAACGGATTCCGCCAATCGATGGCCTGGCTGCACACCTGGACCGGCCTGCTGGTCGGCTGGCTGCTGCTGCTGATCTTCATGGCCGGAACGGCCAGCTATTACCGCGAGGAAATCAGCCGCTGGATGCGCCCGGAGCTTCCGCGCAGCAGCGTCACCGCCGACGTCGCCGCCGAGCGCGCCCTGACCTTCCTGCAGCACAAGGCCCCACAGGCCGAGAGCTGGAACGTCACCCTGCCCGACCCGCGCAACCCGGCGATGCGCATGTTCTGGCGCAATCCCGAATCGATGGTCAAGCCGCCGGTGGAAGGCGAGCGCCGCCGGCGCGGCGGTGGCCGCTTCGGTGATGCCACCGTCGATCCGAACACCGGCGAGGAAATCGCCGCGCGCGAAACCCGCGGCGGTGACTTCTTCTACCGCCTGCATTTCGACCTGCACTACATCCCGGTGTACTGGGCGCGCTATCTGGTCGGCTTCTGCGCGATGTTCATGCTGGTGGCGATCATCACCGGCGTGATCACGCACAAGAAGATCTTCAAGGACTTCTTCACCTTCCGCCCGGAAAAGGGCCTGCGGTCGTGGCTGGATTTCCATAACGTCAGCGCGGTGATGGCACTGCCGTACCACGCGATGATCACCTACACCGGCATCGTCACCTTGATGTTCATGTACCTGCCGTGGGGCGTGAGCGTGGCCTACCCCAAGGATGAGGAGGCGTTCTTCAGCGAGGCTTTCGCGCGTCTGGCCGAGATCGAGACCCCGGCCGAAGGACGCGCCACGCCGCTGCCGATCCAGCAGTTGCTGGACAGCGCCCGCGCCGAATGGAAGGGTGCGGATGTGGCCGGCTTCACCCTGTACCACCCGGGGGCGGCGAATGCGATCGTGGATATCACCCAGCGCGATGGAAAGCGCCTGTCGGTGGATACCCCGTCGCTGCGCTTCAACGCGATCACCGGCCAGTTGCTCGAGGCCAGCCCGGCCTCGGGCGGCGCCACCCAGACCCGCGGCGTGATGTACGGCCTGCACCTGGCGCGCTTCGCCGATTGGGGCCTGCGTGCGCTGTTCTTCCTGTCCGGCCTGATCGGCTGCCTGATGGTCGCCAGCGGCGTGGTGCTGTGGGCGGTGAAGGAACGGCCCAAGCACGCCAAGTCCGGCAAGACCGGGTTCGGCCTGCGCCTGGTCGATGCGCTCAACATCGGCGCGGTGGCTGGCCTGCCGATCGCGTTCGCCACCTATTTCCTGGCCAATCGTCTGCTGCCGGTCCAGATGGCCGAGCGCGCCAACGCCGAGGTCAATGCGTTCTTCTATGCATGGGCCGCCGCATTGCTGGCCGGTTTCCTCTGGCCCAAACGGAGGATGTGGACCTGGCAGCTGTACCTGGGCGGCGCGCTGTTTGCGTTGATTCCGGTGGTCAACGCACTCACCACGCATGCGCATCTGGGCGTCACCCTGCGCAGCGGTGACTGGGTCCTGGCCGGGTTCGATCTGACCATGCTCGCGTTCGGCGCGATGCTGGCCTACTGCGGCCATCGCATGCAGCGCTGGCAGCCACCACTGAGCGCGGCCGAGAAGAAGCGCCGCCAGCAGGCCGCTGCTGCGGGGGCGACGGCATGATGCTGCTCGCAATCACGCTGACCTTCTCCGCGTTCACGGCGTTGTCGCTGGCCATGGACAAGCACCAGCTGGACCTGCACGGCAAAGCCGGCGCCAGCGCATCGCGCATGCGGGTGTGGCGCTGGGTGGGGTGGACGTTGCTGGCCGTCACGTTCGCGCTGTGCGTGATGGACCACGGCTGGGCGATCGGCCCGGTGCTGTGGCTGGGCGCGCTGACGATCAGCGGGGTGGTGATCGCGTTCGGGCTGTACCCGTACCGCCCGCGCTGGATCGCGCCGCTGGCATGGGCGTTGCCGGTGGTGGGGCTGGCGGTGGCGCTGGTCGCGCGCTGAGGGAGCAGCCACGCAGCCGCATCGCGATCGCCGATCAGGGCACCAGTGAGAACATGTGCGCGGCGGCAGGCCGGTCGTCGATGACCAATCGGTTGCGCGCCACGCCCTCGCGCAGGGCGCCGGCCTTCACCGCCACCCGTTCGCTGGCCAGGTTGCCCACGGCCACGACGATCTCCACCCGATGCAGGCCCAGCGGCCCGAATGCCTGGGCAGCCAGCGCCTGCACGACGCGGGGCGCCACGCCCTGGCCACGGCACGACTGCCGCACCCAGTAGCCCAGGTTGCAGAACCGGGGGTCGTGCTGGATCTTGTTCAATCCCGCGCCGCCGACGAAGGCGGCCGTGTCCTGGTCGAAGATTCCGTATTCGCAGGCCGTGCCTGCCGCCCAGCCATCGCGGCAGGCCTGGAACCATTGCAGCGCCTGCTCGACGCGGTAGTCGACCGCGCTCCAGGGCATCCAGCGCCGCATGCCCTCGGCCGATTCACGCACCGCCGCCGCAAAGGAGGCGGCATCGGAAGCCTCGAACGGACGCAGCAGCAGTCCCTCGGCGTGAAGCGGGCTGGCGTCCATGTCAGCCCCCCGGTCCGTCAGGCGCCGTAGCGGCGCAGTTCCCACGCGCGATGGATGCGCGGGTTGCGCTCGAAGTCCGCCCCGATGGTCTCGGGCGAAATCTCCTTGCACGCCGCGAATTCCTTGATCGCTTCGTCGTCCAGCTTGAAGCGGCGGAAGTTGTTGGAGAAATACAGCACGCCTTCCGGGCTCAAGCGCGCCACGGCCGCGCGCAGCAGGCGCACGTGTTCGCGCTGGATGTCGAAATCATCGGCGCGGGCGGAGTTGGAGAACGTCGGCGGATCGCAGAAGATCACGTCGAAGCGGTGACGTTCGGCTTCCAGCCACGCCAGCGCATCGGCCTGGATCAGCTGGTGCTGGCTGCCGCCCTTGCCGTTCAAGGCGAGATTGTCGGCGCACCACTGCAGATAGGTGCCGGACAGATCCACGCTGGTGGTGGTCGCGGCACCGGCCACGGCGGCCTGCACCGAGGCGACACCGGTGTAGCAGAACAGGTTGAGGAAGCGCTTGCCCTGGGCTTCCTGCGCCATGTGCCAGCGCAGCGGACGGTGGTCCAGGAACAGGCCGGTGTCCAGATAATCGAACAGGTTCACGCGCAGCAGCGCATCGTTCTCGCGCACCAGCACGAACTCGCCGCGCTGCTCGAAACGACCGTACTTGCTGCCGCCCTTGCCACGCTCGCGCGACTTCAGCGCGACCTGCTCGGCCGGCACCTGGAAGACCTCGCGCGCGGCCGAGAGCAGCTCGTTGCGGCGGCGACGCACATCCACGTCCGGAATGGTCGCCGGGGCCGCGTATTCCTGCACATGCAGGAACGTGCGGCGGGCACCGCCGTCTTCTTCATAGACATCGATGGCGGCCGCGTACTCGGGCAGATCGGCATCGTAAACGCGGTAGCAGGTGATGCTCTCGCGCGTCCGCCACGTCTTGAACTTCTTGATGTTCTTGCGCAGGCGGTTGGCCACCATCTGCGCGCCCTCGCTGAGCTCGCGCGGCTGACCGGTGTTCTCGCGCTGCGGCACCGCGATCGGGTCGCAGACGATCAGCGCGCACTCGATGGCGCCGTTGAACAGCTGGTACTTCTTGTTGGCGCGCAGGCCAGTGGCGAAAGCCAGGTCGGCGCTGCCGCACAACAGGCTGGCGCGCCACTGCGGCACCGCGCGCTTGAGCGCGTCGCCGAGTTGGCGGTACAGCACCGCGTCGGCGGCCAAGCGCTCGTCATAGGGCGGGTTGCAGACCACGCAGCCGGTCTCCTGCGGCGGGACCTGCACATCGGTGATGTCGCGCACGCCGAACCAGATGGCATGGCCCACACCGGCCGTGTCGGCGTTCTGCTTGGCCGCATGGATGGCGTGCGGATCCACGTCGCTGCCGTGGATCACCTGCTTGAGTGCGCTGCGGCCGGCGGTTTCGCGGGCGCGCGCTTCTTCCATCAGGCTGTTCCAGGCGTCGCGGTCGAAGCCCAGCCAGCGGCTCGGCGGAATGCTGCCGTGGCGCTGCAGGCCCGGGGCCACGTCGGCGGCCATCAAGGCGCCTTCGATCAGCAGCGTGCCGCTGCCGCACATCGGGTCGAGCAGGCCACCGCCTTCGCTGTGGATCTTCGGCCAGTTGGCGCGCAGCAGCACCGCGGCGGCCAGGTTTTCCTTCAGCGGCGCATCGTTCTGCGCCATGCGCCAGCCGCGGCGGTGCATCGGGCCACCGCCCAGGTCGATCGAGATCGTGGCCCGGCCCTTGCGCAGCGACAGGTTGATGCGCACGTCCGGGAAGTCGGTGTTGACCGACGGCCGCTCCAGGCCCTGCGCGCGCAGGCTGTCGACCACGCCGTCCTTGACCCGCTGCGCGGCGAAGCGCGCGTGCGTGATCTCGGTGCCGGACACATGTGCATCCACCGAGAGGGTCAGCTCGGGGCTGATGTGTTGCTCCCACGCCATCGCCGAGACGCCCTGGTAGAGCGAGCCCTCGTCCGGGCACTCGAACTCGGCCAGCGGCCACAGCACCCGGCTGGCCAGGCGCGACCACAGCACCACACGCTGCGCCTGCGCCAGCTCGCCCTCGGCGTTGACACCGGAAATGGTGGCGGTGGCCTTGTCCAGGCCGAGCGCCAACAGTTCGTCGGCGAGCAGATACTCCAGGCCCTTGGCGCAGGAAACAAAGAATTTCACGGAATCGGTATCGCAGGTCAGCGGAGAGGGGGTGCCCACGGGCACGGCAAGCAGCCGGGCACGGGGTCCGGGGGGCCATTGTACGTGAGGTGGGCTGGAACGCCCGGTTACAGCGAGGCCAGCAGTTCCTCGAAGGCCCGGCTGGAGGCCTCGACGTGGCCGGCCAGCCGGTGCCCGTCGTCCACCATCAGCAGGCGGGCCGAGCGGGCCTGGGCCCAGGCGATCACCTCCGCCGGCGGGATCAGCTCGTCGTGCCAGGCATGCACCACGCTGGTCGGCACGCGGGCGGCATCCAGCGCCGGCATCGGCCCCATCCGGGTCGGCGGCACCATCAGGAACAGGCCCTGGACCGGCACCTGCAGCGAGGCGATGGCCGAGATGTACGAGCCCAGGCTGGAACCGGCCAGGACCACCGGGCCCTGCGCGGCACGGGCGGTGGCCAGGGTGATCAGGCGCTGCAGGCGGGCACGTACATCGCCGAGACTGCTGACCTCGCGCTGGGCGTCCAGGTCGGTATAGTCCGGGCGCTCGTGGGTCCAGCCCAGGCGCTCGGCCACCTCGGCCAGGGCGGTCACCTTGATGGCGTCCGGGCCGCTTTCAAAGCCATGGGAGAGGATGCAGTGGCCGCGGCTCATGCGCATACCGCGCGGGAATCGATAGGAGCGTTCATGCCCAAATGCTAGCATCGCCGCATGCCCGACCGCGCCCCGCCCGCCATCGATGCACAGCCCCTGCCCTACCAGGACAGGCTGCTGCCCCGCACGCACGACGAGATCGATCTGGTGGTCATCCACTGCACCGAACTGCCGGACCTGGCGATGGCACGCGAGTACGGCGAACGCGTGCTGTATGACAGCGGCACCGGCAACAGCGGGCATTACTACATCGACCGCGACGGGCGCATCGTGCAGTACGTGTCCTTGGACCGCGTCGCGCATCAGGTCAGTGGCTATAACCCGCGCTCGATCGGCATCGAACTGGTGAACACCGGACGCTACCCGCACTGGTGGGATTCGCGGCACCAGGCGATGGACGAGCCCTACCCGGATGCGCAGATCGCGGCGCTGATCGACCTGCTGCAACACCTGTGCGGGACGCTGCCCGCGTTGGCACATATCGCCGGGCATGAGTGGCTGGATACGCGCGAGGAAGTGGCCAGCGATGATCCGGAGCGGCGGGTGCCGCGCAAGCGCGATCCGGGTCCGATGTTCCCGTGGCCACGCGTGCTGGCGGCGGTGCCGCTGCAGGAACTGCGTGGGTGATGATCAGCCGGTTGCGACAGGACGCGAAGCATCGCTGACCCAGCCACTCCACGAATCCGCATAGATCCGCGCCCCTTCCAGCCCGGCCGCTTCCATCGCCAGCAGCAGATGGCAGGCGGTCACGCCGGAGCCGCACATCAGCACGACCTCGTCCGGAGCGTGCGTGCCGATCAAGGGCTGCAGCGCGGCGCGCAGATCCGCCGCAGGGCGCAACCGTCCTTCATGCACGTTCAACGCGAACGGACGATTGACCGCGCCGGGCACGTGGCCGGCGACCGGATCCAAGGGTTCCACGTCGCCCCGGAAACGCTCGCCCGCCCGCGCATCGATCAGCCAGCCCGGCGCGTGCTTGAGACGCGCCTGGACCTCCTCGACCGAGGCGATCTGGTTGCGGTCGAACTGACCCGGGTACGGCGGCAACGGCGTCACCTGCGGCAGCGCTGCGGTGACCGGCAGACCAGCGGCCTGCCACGCCGCAAATCCGCCATCGAGAACGCGTACCTGTGCATGCCCGATCAGCCGCAGCAGCCACCACAGCCGCGCGGCGGCCATGCTGCCGTCGCCGGCGTCGTAGACCACGACCTGGGTCTGCGGCCCGATGCCCCATGCGCCGAGGCGCGCGGCGAACGCATTGCTGTCCGGCAGCGGGTGACGGCCGTGACCGGTGCGGCCGAGATCGGACAGATCCCGGTTGAGATCGGCGTACAGCGCGCCGGGCAGATGGCCCTGTGCATACAACGCCGCACCGGACTGCGGATCGGCCAACGAGAAGCGCGCATCCATCACCCGCAGCGAGGAGGCGGCACTGGCCGTCGCACGGGCATCCATGAGGCGCGCTGCGCCTTCGTGGAGGGCGTGTGCGAGGGTGCTGACATCGATCAACGGCGTGGTCATGCGGTCTGCTCCAGGCGGCGACGCAGGTTGTAGAGAATGGCGGCGGTCGCGCCCCAGATCCGCTGCCCGGGCCAGCCGTATTCGAGCACGTGGCGGATGCGCCCGCGGTGATCGATCTCCACGTGGTGCAGGTTGGCCGGGTCCATCAGGTAGGACAGCGGCACTTCGAAGACTTCGGCGACCTCACCCGGCTCGGGCACGGCCACGAACGCAGGATCGATCACGGCCACTACCGGCATGACCCGGTAGCCGGTAATCGTCACGAACGGATCCAGATACCCCAGCACCTGCACCTGATCGTGCTTGAGTGCGATTTCCTCGTCGCTCTCGCGGATCGCGGCAGCGACGGCATCGCGGTCCTCCGGCTCCATGCGGCCACCGGGGAAGCCGACCTGGCCCCCGTGATGGCGCAGCGTGTCGGTGCGCCGGGTCAGCAGCACCTGGGCGCCGCCCTCGCGCGGAATGATGCCGGCCAGCACGGCCGCTTCGACCGGCGGACCAGGCGGGAGAAGATCGATCAGTTCGCTGCGGTTCCAGCCATCGCCGGGCGGCGGCTGGTCCAGCGGATGCAGCGCGCGCAGCAGGCGCTCGTGTTCGGCCAGCGAACCGCGCAGCGATTGCCGCAGTTGTTCGCGCAGGGGCAGCGTGTGCTGCATGACGTGATGCTGTTCGGGTCGGCTCATGGTTCGCCAGCGGGTGATTTCATCCACGGTGCGCAGGCAGCCCGTGCACACACCGGCACGATCCAGCGCGCAGATTCCGATGCAGGGAGAGGGCACGGCATGCGGGGATTCTTCCATCGATTGCACCGGTCAACAGTACCGCGATTGCACGGAAACAAAAAACGCGCCGGTGTTGCCACCGGCGCGTTCTTGATGTTGCGAAAATTACTTGACGCTGACGAGCTTGATTTCGAACTGCACCGCAACGTTCGGCGGGAACGGCGTGCGCGGATCGGCACCATAGGCCTGATCCGGCGGCAGCGTCACTTCCCACTTGGAGCCCGCCGGCATCTGCAGCAGGGCTTCACGCATGGCCTTCATTTCGACTTCGCTGACCTTGATGCCCGGGATCTGCTGGGCCGGACGTGCTTCGGCCGGACGGGTGCCGAACGGGTACGGACCGGCCACTTCCAGCTGCACGGTGCTGGCCTGGGTCGGCTTGGCGCCCTTGCCGGCTTCGATCACGCGGTACTGCACGCCGCTCGGGAGCGACTGCACGCCGGCCTTGGCCTTGTTGGCGGCCAGGAACTGGGTGCTCTTGGTCTTGTTCTCGGCGGCAGCCTTGTCGTACTCAGCCTTGGCGGCCTGCGCACGACCCTGCTCACGCTTCTGGAAGGCTTCGACGGCGGGTTTCAACTGCTCGGCCGTGATCGACGGCTGCTTCTTGGCGTAGGCATCCTGCAGGCCCTTCACCACCGAGTTGATGTCCAGCTGCTCGCCGCGTGCGGTGAGTTCAGCCAGGTTGTTACCGTAGTCGTAACCGAAGTAATAGCTCAGCTTGCCCTTTTCGGACGAGGTGTCCTGGGCGAAGGCATTGCCCGTCAGGGCCAGGGCCGCGACGGCGACCGCGATAGAACGCAACTTCATCAAACTTTTCTCCAGGGGTGGTAACTCAGGACGCGTTGGGCCGCCCTGAGGCGACGGGTTAGGATAGCCGCCGCAACGTTGAACCGCCACTAACGACGCAGGCTCTGACCTGACTTCGTTTCAAGAGTTCAACAATCACTTTTTTTTAACGTTTTCAGGAGTCCTGCCGTGGCCGACGCCCTTATCTCGATTATGGACGATGCCGCCGTGCGCACCGTGACGGTCAACCGCCCGGACAAACTCAACGCCCTCAACCGGGCGACCCTGGAAGCCCTTGATACAGCGTTCTCCGAGGCAGCCGCCGACCCGGCCGTACGCGTGGTGGTGCTGACCGGCGCAGGCCCCAAAGCCTTCGTGGCTGGCGCGGACATCGCCGAAATGAACGGCCTGAGCGCGGTTCAGGGTCGTGATTTCTCGTTGCTGGGCCAGGGATTGATGCGCCGGATCGAGCGCATGCCCAAGCCGGTGATTGGCAAGATCAACGGATTCGCGCTGGGCGGCGGGCTGGAGCTGGCCATGGCCTGCCACATCCGGGTGGCCGCGGAGACCGCCAAGGTGGGGCAACCGGAGATCCATCTGGGCCTGATCCCCGGCTTCGGCGGCAGCCAGCGGCTGCTGCGCCTGTGCGGCCGCGCCGCCGCGCTGGAGTTGTGCCTGCTGGGCGCCCCGATCACCGCCGCACGTGCCGCGCAGCTGGGTATCGTCAACGAGGTGGTTCCGGCCGAGGAACTGGATGCCCGCGTCGACGCACTCGCGTCGCAGTTGGCCTCGGCCGCGCCTCTCGCGCTGCGCGGCATCCTCGATGCGATCCACATCGGCGGCGAGTGCCCGCTGGGCGAGGGCCTGGAGTACGAGAGCGTGCAGTTCGGCCTGATGTTCGCCACCGAGGACATGCGCGAAGGCACCAGCGCGTTCCTGGCGCGCCGGCCGCCGGTGTTCCAGAACCGCTGAGCCATGTCGCCTTTCGATACCGCTTCGCCGGCGCAGCTGCTGGCACTCGTCCTCGACGATCAATGGGATGCCGCGCTGGCGGCCGGGTTGATGGACTACGTCCCGCAGCCGGGCGACGAAGCGCTGCGTCCCGATCATCCCGATCTTCCACAGCGGCTGCAGCACGCACAGCAGCAACTGCAACGCGCCTGGGCCGCGCGCGAGCGCTACCGCCAGCGCCAGCAGCGGCTCGCGCGCCGCGCTGCCGAGCGCGATGCACGCCGCGCACCGCCCCCCACACCCGAGATCCAGAAACCCGCCCTGCCCTCGGCCGCTGCTGCCATCCTCGCGCGCGCCAAGGCCAAGGCTGCGGGCCGCACGTCCTGATGGCTACGATGAAGAAACCCGCCGCACGCACCGCGCGCATGCCCAAGGCCGACGTGATCGAAATGTTCACGCGCCTGCGCGAACTCAACCCGCACCCCAAGACCGAACTGGAGTACAGCTCACCGTTCGAGCTGCTGGTGGCGGTCACATTGTCGGCACAGGCCACCGATGTCGGCGTCAACAAGGCCACGCGCAAACTGTTCCCGGTCGCCAATACGCCGCAGGCGATTCTCGCTCTCGGTGAAGACGGCTTGAAGAAGTACATCGCCACCATCGGTCTTTACAACGCGAAAGCGAAGAACGTGATTGCGGCCTGCGCGATGCTGGTGGAACACCACGGCGGCGAAGTGCCGCGCGATCGTGCCGCGCTCGAGGCGCTGCCCGGTGTCGGTCGCAAGACTGCCAATGTCGTGCTCAACACCGCGTTCGGTGAACCGGTGATGGCGGTGGACACGCACATCTTCCGCGTCTCCAACCGCACCGGCCTGGCGCCGGGCAAGGATGTGCGTGCGGTGGAGGATCTGCTGATCAAGGTGATCCCGGCCGAGTTCCTGCTCGACGCGCATCACTGGCTGATCCTGCATGGCCGTTACGTGTGCAAGGCACGCAAGCCGGACTGCCCGCAATGCGTGATCCGCGACCTGTGCCGTTTCAAGGAAAAGACCGCCGCCTGAACGGGGGGCGCGACTGCCATATGGGCGCAACCCGGCGGTCATCTGCGCCGGGCATCAATAGCAGCCCCTGACGCCGCTTGGGACACGGGCGATGACGGTTTGTCTGAAACTGTCACATTTACGCAATCTTCACTAATTAGCCTGCGCAGCATCTTCCCACCTGCCTGCAAGGCTCCTTCCATGAAACTGCATCGCCAACTTCTTACTGCGGCCGTGGCGGCTGCGCTGTTCGTTCCGGCCGCTCACGCTGAAGTGGCCATCGACGTGATCGGCGGTTCGGAAATCACGTTCGAAGGCCTGGTCCAGGCCGACGGCAACTGGTTCGACAACGATGTGACCGACCTCAATGGCGGTGACGCCGGCAACGGCAAGAACAGCGAATTCGAGCTGCGCCGCGCCGAGCTGGTGCTCAAGGGCAAGGGCCCGGGCAATGTGGAATGGGTGGTGGGCTACGACGCCAAGGCCGACAAGTTCCTGGACACCAACCTGAAGTATAAGCTGGCCGGCAACGCCAACCACTTCGTGCAGTTCGGCCAGTTCAAACAGCCCAACAGCCTGGAAGAACTGTCCAGCACCAAGAACAACGACTTCATCTCCAAGGCCACGGTCACCAACACCTATGCCGTGGCCCGCCGCCTCGGTGGCGCCTACAGCATCGGCGACAACAACTGGTCCGTCACCGCCAGCGCCTTCGGCCGCGAACTGACCCGCAACCTCGCCCACGGCAGCGGCTACGGCGCGCGTGGCACGTGGGCCCCGATCAATGAAAAGGGCCAGGTCCTGCACTTCGGCCTGAGCTATGTCGATTACGACACCGACGCCGACACCCTGCGTGTGCGCGCCCGCCCGAATGCGGATCTGGCCACCGCGCGTCTGGTCGACAGCGGGAATCTGGTCGATACCGACCGCGTCAGCACGATCGGTGCCGAAGCGATGTACATCGGCGGCCCGTTCAAGGCCCAGGCCGAGTATTACACCAGCAAGGCCAAGCGTTACTCGCACGACAACTACAGCAGCGACGGCTACTACGTCAGCGGCCTGTGGAACATCAGCGGCGAGACCTGGGGCTACAAGGGCGGCACCCCGACCACCGGCCTGCCGGACGAGCCGGGCCGCGGCATGTGGCAGCTGGGCGCGCGTTACGACCACATGGACCTCAATGACGGCAACCTGCTGGCGAACCCGGTGGCCGGTCGCCCGCCGATCGTCGATGGCGTGCTGGGCGGCAAGATGGATATCTGGACCGTGGGCGTGAACTACTACTGGCGCTCCAACACCAAGTTCGCACTGAACTACGTGATGGTGGACAGCAAGAAGTACAGCTCGACCGCGCGCACGTTCGTCAACGACGACCCGAACATCCTCGAAGCGCGCCTGCAGTTCTTCTGGTAAGCCCTGCAACACGCGTGTGACACAAAGGCGCAGCTTCGGCTGCGCCTTTTTTCGTGCCCGCTCGCGGGTATGCTGTGCGCCCTTTGCCCATGGCTGGACCCGATGCGTATCGCACTCTCGCTGTTGCTGGCTGCCGCGTGCGGTGCCGCCCTGCCCGCCCACGCGCAGGACTGCCACGACGCCCAGGCCGCCGCGGAGGAAGCGTACGTTGTGCGGGCGGACGACGTACTGCCCGATCGCCCCGGCTACACCCGCGACACCGCCGCCAGCGTCTGCCGGCGATGGCCGGCACGCCCCGAGCTGACCCTGGTGGCCACGCCGGTCTGGCGCGACGGCGGCGACCACGACGCCCGCGATGGCGACGTGGAGGTGCTGGTGATCGATAGCGACACCCTCGCCACGCGCGCATGGACGGTGCTGCCCGGCGCGCTCGACAGCGATGCGATCTTCTTCGACGGTATGCAGCTGGATACCGCGCGCTACCTGCTTGCGCCGGACACCCTTGCCTTCGGCCTGCGCGTGCAGCGCCGCAATGGCTCCGGGCCCAATCCGTTCAGCGAAGAGCAGTTGCATCTGCTGGCGGTGCAGGCAGACACGCTGCGCACGCTCGGCCCACCGATGGTGCTGCGCCGTTTCCAGGCCGAGTGGGATACCCGCTGCGCCGGTGAGTCCACCGATGTAACGCGCACCGTGGCCGTCGGCTCCAAAGGTCAACACGGCTTGGCCGACCTCATCCTGCGCGAGCGGCGGGTCACCACGCACAGCTGCATGGACGGCGACACCTGCCGCGACCAGGACACGCCGGTGGACGGCGAGCGCCGCGTGCTGCGCTTCGACGGCCGCCGCTACGCGGTCCCGGAGGCGCTGCAGCCGTTGTGACACCCCGCCCGGAAGGCGTGTCACGAGGTGGTCATATGACAGTCGCTGCGCTGTCATCGAACCGTTATGGAATGAGCACCGGGCGGGACACCCCGCACCTTCATCCATTCCAGGAGCCACCCCGTGATCCACGCCTTCAAGTCGCGCGCCGCTGTTGCCGTCCTCGCCGCGTCGTCCGTGTTCGCCGCCAACGCCGCCGATGTGACCGGCGCGGGCGCCTCGTTCATCTACCCGGTCATGTCCAAGTGGTCGGCCGACTACAGCACCGCGACCGGCAAGAAGGTCAACTACCAGTCCATCGGTTCCGGTGGTGGTATCGCCCAGATCAAGGCCGCCACCGTTGATTTCGGCTCCTCCGATGCCCCGCTGAAGCCGGAAGAACTGGCTGCGGCCGGCCTGGCCCAGTTCCCGTCGGTCATCGGCGGCGTGGTCCCGGTGATCAACGTGGCCGGCATCGCGCCGGGCGCGCTGAAGTTGGATGGCCCGACCCTGGGCAACATCTTCCTGGGCAAGATCAAGACCTGGAACGACCCGGCGATCGCCGCGCTGAACCCGGGCGTGAAGCTGCCCGACGGCAAGATCACCGTCGTGCACCGCTCGGACGGTTCGGGCACCACCTTCAACTTCGTCAACTACCTCTCCAAGGTCAACCCGGAGTGGAAGACCAAGGTCGGTGAAGGCACGTCGGTCCAGTGGCCGGTCGGCATCGGCGGCAAGGGCAACGAAGGCGTTGCCGCCTACGTGAAGCAGATCAAGGGCGGCATCGGCTACGTCGAACTGTCCTACGCACTGCAGAACAAGATGTCCTACGCTGCGATGAAGAACGCTTCGGGCAAGATCGTGCTGCCGAGCGATACCTCCTTCGCTGCCGCTGCGGCCAGCGCCGACTGGGCCAGCTCCAAGGACTTCTACCTGGTCATGACCAACGCCCCGGGCGCCGATGCGTGGCCGATCACCGCCACCAACTTCATCCTGGTCCGCAAGCAGCCCAAGAACGTCGCCAACGCCAAGGCCACCCAGGAGTTCTTCCGCTGGATCTACAAGAGCGGTGATGCGCAGGCCAAGCAGCTCGATTACGTCCCGCTGCCGGACGCTCTGGTCAAGCAGATCGAGACCTACTGGTCGCAGAACCTGAAGTACTGATCCACCGCACAACGAGGCAATGGCGCCGGAGGGACCTCTCTCCCCCTTCGGCGCCATCGGGCGCGGACCGCAAGGTTCCGCGCCTTTTTGTTGCCTGCCGCTGAATGCCCGGCCCTTGTGCCGCAAGGCTTTGCGTGCGCTCGGTCACGGCGTCATCAAGCTGTAACAAAAACATCATTTCATAGTCGCGTCGCCGGAAAGACCGGCCCTTGTCCCGCTATGGAGTGACGCATGAAACTGCACACGGCCAGCATCGCCGCCCTTTCCCTGGCCATCGCGCTGGGTCTTTCCGCCTGCAAGCCGGGCGCTGAAGGCCAGGCCACCGCGCCGGCCACCGACGCGCCTGCCGCTGCTCCGGCCGCTGGCGATCGCCTGACCGCCGAGATTTCCGGCGCCGGTGCGTCCTTCATCTTCCCGCTGGTGTCCAAGTGGTCGGCCGACTACAACACCGCCACCGGCGCCAAGATCAATTACCAGTCGATCGGTTCGGGTGGCGGCATCGCCCAGATCAAGGCCGGCACCGTTGACTTCGGATCATCCGACAAGCCACTGAGCAGCGAAGAGCTGGCCCAGGCCGGCCTCGGCCAGTTCCCGTCGGCGATCGGCGGCGTGGTGCCGGTGGTCAACATCGACGGCCTGGAAGCCGGCAAGCTGCGCCTGAGCGGCGCCCTGCTGGCCGATATCTTCCTGGGCAAGGTCAAGACCTGGAACGACCCGGCCATCGTCGCCGCCAACCCGGGCGTAAAGCTGCCCGACGGCAAGATCACCCTGGTCCACCGTTCGGACGGCTCGGGCACCACGTTCAACTTCTCCAACTACCTCTCCAAGGTCAGCCCGGACTGGAAGAGCAAGGTCGGCGAAGGCACCTCGGTGCAGTGGCCGGACGGTGTGGGTGGCAAGGGCAATGAAGGCGTGGCGTCGTACGTGAAGCAGATCAAGGGCTCGATCGGCTACGTCGAACTCGCCTACGCGCTGCAGAACGGCATGCCGTATGCCTCGATGCAGAACGCCGCCGGCAACTGGGTGCAGCCGAGCGCGGAAACCTTCGCCGCTGCCGCCGCCAGCGCCGACTGGGCCAGCGCCAAGGACTTCAACCTGGTGATCACCAATGCCCCGGGCGACCAGGCGTGGCCGATCACCGCCACCAACTTCATGCTGATGCACAAGCAGCCCAAGGATGCGCAGCGCAGCAAGGACACCCTGGCGTTCTTCAAGTGGGCCTTCGAGAAGGGCCAGACCCAGGCCAACGAACTGCACTACGTGCCGCTGCCGGCCGAACTGGTCACCCAGATCGAAGCCTATTGGACCAGCGAGTTCAAGTAAGCCAGACAGCGGGCCTGTGCACAGCGCAGGCCCGCTTTCCTCGCCGCACCACCCTGCCGAACCACCACTCGGGCCCCCGCCTCAGCCATGAATGCCATCGCCCAGCCTGTTCCCGCACCGTCCCTCCGCGACCTGCGTGATGCCCGCAACGACAAACTGTTCCGCTGGGTCCTGATCGCCACCGTCATCCTGGTGCTGGTCGCCCTGGCCTGCGCCGCGCTCTCGATGCTGTGGGGCGGCCGCCATGCCCTGCAGGAGCAGGGCCTGAGCTTCTTCTACTCCTCCGAATGGAATCCGGTGGAGAACAAGTTCGGTGCACTCGCACCGATCTACGGCACCCTGGTCACGGCCCTGATCGCGATGGTCATCGCCGTGCCGGTGAGCTTCGGTATCGCCTTCTTCCTGACCGAGGTCGCCCCGCGCTGGCTGCGTGGCCCGGTCGGTACCGCCATCGAACTGCTGGCCGGTATCCCCTCGATCATCTACGGCATGTGGGGCCTGTTCGTGCTGGTCCCGGTGATGACCGAGTACGTCACTCCGTTCCTCAATGATCACCTGGGCACGCTGCCGATCATCGGCCCGCTGTTCCAGGGTCCGCCGCTGGGCATCGGCGTGCTCACCGCCGGCTTCGTGCTGGCGATCATGGTGATCCCCTTCATCTCCTCGGTAATGCGCGAGGTGTTCCTGACCGTGCCGACCCGCCTGAAGGAATCGGCCTATGCGCTGGGCTCCACCAAGTGGGAAGTGAGCTGGGACATCGTGCTGCCCTACACCCGCTCGGCGGTGATCGGCGGCATCTTCCTCGGCCTCGGCCGCGCCCTGGGTGAAACCATGGCGGTGGCCTTCGTGATCGGCAACAGCGTGCGCCTGTCGCCGTCGCTGCTTGAACCGGGCACCACCATTGCCGCCCTGATCGCCAACGATTTCGGCGAAGCCACCGAAACCTATCGCTCGGCACTGCTGCTGCTCGGCTTCGTGTTGTTCCTGGTGACCTTCGTGGTGCTGGCGATCGCCCGCCTGATGCTGATGCGCCTGGCCCGCAAGGAGGGCAACTGATGTCCACCGCCAATGCCCAACCGCTGTACCTGCGCCGCCGCATCGTCAACGTGGTCGCGCTGCTGATGTCCTGCCTGACCGCACTGTTCGGCCTGTTCTTTCTCGGCTGGATCCTGTGGACGCTGGCCTCCAAGGGCCTGGCCGGCATCAATCTGGATCTGTTCACCAAGATGACCCCGCCGCCGATGCAGGACGGTGGTCTGGCCAATGCCTTCTTCGGCAGCGCGGTGATGTGCGGCCTGGCCATCGCCATCGGGACGCCGCTCGGCGTGCTGGCCGGCACCTGGCTGGCCGAGTACGGCAACTTCCGCAAGACCGGCACGGTGGTCCGCTTCGTCAACGACATCCTGCTCTCGGCGCCGTCGATCGTGCTCGGCCTGTTCGTCTACACCCTGTACGTGATGCAGACCGGTGGCCAGTTCTCGGCCTTCGCCGGTGCGCTCTCGCTGGCCTTCATCGTGCTGCCGGTGGTGGTACGGACCACCGATGAAATGCTGCGCCTGGTGCCTTCGCAGATGCGCGAAGCGGCGCTGTCGCTGGGCATCCCGCAGTGGAAGGTGACGGTGCAGGTGCTGTACCGCAGCGCCGCCGCCGGCATCGTGACCGGCATCCTGCTGGCGCTGGCCCGCATCTCCGGTGAAACCGCCCCGCTGCTGTTCACCGCCTTCGGCAACCAGTACTGGAACAGCAACGTGTTCCAGCCGATGGCCTCGGTGCCGGTGGTGATGAACCAGTTCGCCGGCAGCCCGTACGAATCCTGGCAGGTGCTGGCCTGGGCCGGCGCGCTGGTGCTGACCGTCTTCGTGCTGCTGGTCAGCCTTTCCGCGCGCGGCATCCTGCTGCGCAACCGTATCTCCCATGACTGACCTTTCCACGGACATCGCCATGAACGATCTCTCCAACGCCGTGCCGATGCAGCGCATCGTGGTCCCGGCCTCGCATGAAAGCCTGCAGACCCCGGCGCCGATCAAGCTGGCCGCACGCGGGCTGGATTTCTACTACGACAAGTTCCATGCGCTGAAGGGCATCGACCTGGAGATTCCGGAAAAGCGCGTCACCGCGCTGATCGGTCCCTCCGGCTGCGGCAAGTCCACCCTGCTGCGCATCTTCAACCGCATCTACGCGCTGTACCCCAAGCTGGAAGCGCGTGGTGAAGTGATGCTGGACGGGGAGAACATCCTCTCGCCGAAGTACCCGATGAACCGCCTGCGCAGCAAGGTCGGCATGGTATTCCAGAAGCCGGTGCCGTTCCCGATGACCATCTTCGAGAACGTGGCCTATGGCATCCGCCACCACGAGAAGCTCTCCAAATCGGAGATGACCGATCGCGTCGAGCAGGCCCTGCGCCAGGGCGCGCTGTGGGACGAAGTGAAGGACAAGCTCAACCAGAGCGCGCTGGGCCTGTCCGGTGGCCAGCAGCAGCGTCTGTGCATCGCCCGCGCCGTGGCCCTGCGCCCGGACGTGCTGCTGCTCGACGAGCCGACCTCCGCGCTGGACCCGATCTCCACCAGCCGCATCGAGCAGTTGGTGGAAGAGCTCAAGCACGATTACACGATCGTGATCGTGACCCACAACATGCAGCAGGCCGCGCGCGTGTCCGATTACACCGCCTTCATGTACCTGGGTGACCTGATCGAGCACGACCGCACCGAAGTGATCTTCTCGCAGCCCAACAAGCAGCAGACCGAAGACTACATCACCGGCCGTTTCGGTTGATCGGTGCTGTCCCCTCACCCAATGTCCCCGCCAGGCATGGCCTGGCACTACCCGGATTGCAGACCATGAATCTTCCCAACGACCACATCGTCAAGAGCTACGACGAAGAACAGCAGCGCCTGGTGGCCGAGATCGTGCGCATGGGCGAGATGGCGGTCGCGCAGCTGGAGGCGTCCATGGACGTGATCGAGAAGCGCGACGAGAACGCCGCCCAGCGCATCATCGCCAACGATGAAGCCATCGATCAGCTTGAGCAGCACATCAGCCACGACGTGATGCGCCTGGCGCTGCGCGGGCCGATGGCACGCGACCTGCGCGAGATCCTGGCCGGCCTGCGCATCCCGGCCGATATCGAACGCATTGGCGATTACGCGGCCAACGTGGCCAAGCGCTCGATCGCGCTGAGCAAGGTGCCACCGCTGCCGCAGATCCAGGGCCTGCGCGCCTTGGGCCGGCTGGCCGCACAGCAGGTGCGCCGCGCGATCGAGGCCTACCGCGACAACGACGCCGCCGCGGCGCTGGAGCTGCGCGACGATGACGCCCGCCTGGACGCGCAGTACACCGCGCTGTTCCGCGAGCTGCTGACGTACATGATGGAAGACCCGCGCAACATTACCCCGTGCACCCACCTGCTGTTCATGGCCAAGAACCTGGAGCGCGTGGGCGACCATGCGACCAACATCGCCGAGAACGTGTGGTTCCTGGTGCATGGCGAGCAGGCGCTGCCGCCGCGCGAGAAGCGCGACGAGACCAGCAGTACCGATCACGTCTGAGCGCGTGCTCCAAAAAGGAAGCCAAGAGCCGCTGCCTCCGGGTGGCGGTTTTTTTGTTCCTCACCCAAAGCACGACAGCACCTCAGCGGTACTTTGGATCCACCAGTGTTTCCGCTTGGGCCTGCCGCGGGCGTCACGCCCCGCATCAACCGGCCGGCCCCTCGGCAAATGTCCCCCGGCCGGCGCCTCGCGGCGACGGCCTCCTCCTTGATTTTGCCCAGGGGCCTGCCGGCCTCTACGGGGCTCGCGTGTTGGACGACTCCGCGAAGTCGTGCCTTTCTGTGGGCGCGCAGGGTCTCGAGTCGCTGGGTCGTGATGCCCTTGTGGGCGAACTCAAGGAGGAGGCGCCGGCCGCAGGCCGACGCCGGGGGACATTCGCCGACAAGGGCATCGCGGCCCAGCGCCCGACCCGTCCACCGCTGTTGAATAACGCAACGCACTGCACTGCACTTCACGAAACGTTGAATCCTGTGTGAGGATTCGATGAGCCGGGCCGGGCCACCATGGCCGCACCTGCTGCCCCCACGCAGCCATCCCGGGCCCCGGCCCATTCCAAGGAGCGTTACCCGATGAGCACACCCACCCGTTCGCTGTCCCTGCTGGCGGCCACTGCGCTGGCTGCAGGCCTGGGCGTCACCGCCTCGGCATCCGCGTTGAGCATGACCGAGCTGGCCCAGGGCTACCTGGTGGCTGGACAGGCGGCGACCAAGGCCGCCGAGGGCAAGTGTGGCGAAGGCAAGTGCGGTGCGCATGGCGAGAAGGCCGGCACCAAGGCAGGCGACAAGGCCGCGACTGCCGGTGCCAAGGCAGCCGAAGGCAAGTGTGGGGAAGGCAAGTGCGGCGCCGACAAGGGCAAGGCTGCTGGCACCAAGGCAACGACCGCTGGCGACAAGAAGACGGCGGAAGGCAAGTGCGGCGAAGGCAAGTGCGGTGCCAAGCACTGACGCCCTCGCCACTGGCCTGGGCCGGTCGCCGCTGCCTGCGGCGGCGACCGGACTGGGTCTGCGCCGCGCCCTGCTGCAGGACCTGCGTGACGCGCCCGCCGGCGATATCGACTTCCTCGAATGCGCGCCGGAAAACTGGATCGGTATCGGTGGGCCGGCCGGTGACGCACTCGCCGAACTGGCCGCGCGCCATCCGCTCACCTGCCATGGGCTGTCGCTCTCACTGGGCAGCACCGCGCCGCTGGATACCGTGCTGCTGGAACAGGTAGGACGCTTCCTGGCGAGGCACCACGTGCCGCTTTACAGCGAACACCTGAGCTATTGCAGCGATGAGGGGCATCTGTACGACCTTCTGCCGATTCCGTTCACCGACGAGGCCGTACGCCACACCGCATCACGCATCGCCCGCGTGCAGGACCTGTTGGGCCGGCGGATCGCGGTGGAGAACGTGTCCTATTACCTCGCCCCGGAACCGGCCATGGACGAACTGGCCTTCACCAACGCCGTGCTGGCCGAGGCTGATTGCGATCTGCTGCTGGACGTCAACAACGTCTACGTCAACGCCTGCAACCACGGCTACGACGCCGATGCGTTCATCGCCGGGCTGCCGGCCGCGCGCATCGTCTGCCTGCATGTGGCCGGCCATCTGGACGAGGCGCCCGATCTGAAGATCGACACCCACGGCAGCGCGGTGATCGATCCGGTCTGGGACCTGCTCGCCCGCACCTATGCGCGCATCGGTGCGCGCCCGACGCTGCTGGAACGTGATTTCAATTTTCCGCCGTATGCCGAACTGCGTGGCGAACTGCAGCACATCCGCCAGCTGATGGCCGCCCATGCAGGGAACGGACATGACTGACGCCCCGGCGCGCCTGCACGCACAGCAGAGGGCGTTCACCGCGCACCTGCGCGACCCGGACCATAACGCCGCACCCGACGGCATGGACGCGCGCCGGCTGGGCATCTACCAGCGGTTGGTCTTCAACACTCTGCTGGGGCTGCTCGGCAACGGCTTCCCGGTCTGCGTGCAGCTGCTGGGTGAGGCGGCGTGGGCCACCCTGGTCCGGCGCTTCCTTGCCGGACACCCGGCGCAGACCCCCTTGTTCACCGAGCTGGCCGCCGAGTTCGTGCAGTGGCTGCACCATCAAGCCGCGCTGCCGCACCCGGCGTTGGCAGAACTGGCCCATTACGAGTGGGTGGAAACGGCCCTCTACCAGCTGGACGCGCAGCCCCTGCCGCCCTCGCCGGGCATCGACCCGATGCACGCGGCGCTGCAGCGCTCGCCGCTGGCCTGGCCATTGATCTATCACTGGCCGGTTCATCGGCTGGGCACCGATGATGCGCCCTCGCAGCCCGCCCCCGAGCCGACCGGGCTGCTGGTCCGGCGCGACCCTGATGGCCAGGTCCGCTTCGCCATGATCAGCCCGATGGCCGCGCAGTTGCTGGAGCAGATCGGCCAGCACCCCGGCAGCACCGGTGCCACTTACCTGCAGCAGCTCGCGCAGGCGCACGGCATGGCGGCCGATGCCTTGCGCCTGCCCGGCGCCGCCCTGCTGCGCCAATTCCACGACAACGGCGTGATCGGGCCCGCCGCGCCCGTCACCTGACCGTTCCACAAAGGAATCGCATCGATGAAGTCACCGCCCCTGGTCGCCCTGCGCGCCCGGCTGGATCACCTCGGCCCGTGGTTGGCCCCGCTCGGCCTGCGCCTGCTGATGGGCTGGGAGTACTTCGAGTCCGGCCGTGAAAAACTGCGAGGCCAGAACTGGTTCGAGGACCTGCAGCAGGCCTTCCCGTTTCCCTTCGATCAGCTGCCGGCCACCCTGAACTGGCAGCTGGCCACCTGGTTCGAGCTGGTCGGCGCAGCCTGCCTGCTGCTTGGGCTGGGGACCCGCGTGGCCGCCAGCTGCCTGCTGGTGCTGACCGTGGTCGCCACCGCCGCCGTGCACTGGCCGATGCACTGGAATGGGCTGGCCGAGCTGGCGATGGGCTATGTCATCACCGATCAGGGCTTTGGCAACTTCAAACTGCCGCTGCTGTTCATGGCCATGCTGCTGCCTCTGGCCCTGCAGGGCGCCGGCCCGTTGAGCCTGGATCACCTGCTGCACCGCGGCCGCGGGCGCCTCCCGGCCCTGGCCTGAGCGCAGGGGGGGTACAGGCCGCTCTGCTAAACTGGCGCGATGACTGACGACCTCCCCCGCTCCGACGCGCCGGCTGCTGCCGACGCACTGCCCGCTGCCCAGCGCTTGATGGCGACCCGCTTCCGCGGCTTCCTGCCGGTGGCGGTGGATGTGGAGACCGGGGGATTCGACTCTGATCGCCACGCGCTGCTGGAGATCGCCGCCGTTCCGATCGAGATGGACGAAAACGGCCTGCTCTATCCCGGCCAGACCGCCAGTGCCCACGTGGTCCCGGCCGAAGGCCTGGAGATCGACCCGAAGTCGCTGGAAATCACCGGGATCATCCTGGATCACCCGTTCCGGCTGGCCAAGGTCGAGCGCGATGCGCTGGACCACATCTTCACCCCGATCCGGGCGGCGATGAAGAAGTACGGTTGCCAGCGCGCGATCCTGGTCGGGCACAACGCCCATTTCGATCTGGGCTTCGTCAATGCGGCCGTCAACCGCACCGGCCACAAGCGCAACCCGTTCCATCCCTTCAGCGTGTTCGACACCGTGACTCTCGGCGGCATCGCCTACGGGCAGACCGTGCTGGCACGCGCGGCCACCGCTGCCGGGCTGGGCTGGGATGCCGATGAAGCGCACAGCGCGGTGTACGACACCGAGCAGACCGCCAAACTGTTCTGCAAGGTCGCCAACAGCTGGCCGCGCCCCTGAGCTGCATCACCCGATAGCGGTCCTGTCGCGCCCTTCGCTCTTGGCGCGGTACAGCGCGCGATCGGCGCGCTGGTAAAGCAGCATCGGGGTGCGGTCGGCAGCGTCCAGTTCCACCAGACCGGCACTGAAGGTGACCTTCAGGCCCGGAATACCGGCCCAGTCCGGATGATCATGGAACAGCCCGCGCAGACGCGCGCAGACCTGGGCCGCTTCATCCAGCCGGGTATCGTTGAGCAGCAGCGCGAATTCTTCGCCGCCCGTACGTGCGGGCATGTCCGAATCGCGGCACGCCGAGGCCAACAGACGCGCCACTTCCACCAGCACCACATCGCCCACCGAATGGCTGTGCCGGTCGTTCACTTCCTTGAAGTGATCGATATCCAGCACCACCAGACACAGCGGGTGACGGCTGCGCTGCGAACGGGCGAAATCGCGCGCCAGCGCTTCATCGAATGCACGCCGGTTCGGCAGCCCCGTCAGCGCATCTTCGCGGGCCTGCCGCTCGAACGCCTCGGCCTGCACCGCCAAGCGGTCGGCCAGTTCGGTCTTCTCCTGATTGAGTGCCTGCAGGTTGACCGTCTGGGTCTGCAGATCCAGCGTGGCTTCCTGCACCATCCGCGCCAGCCGCACGTTGCTGGCCTTGTAGCGGTTGATCAGATACCGGTACAGCGCCACCAGCCCAGCCAGCAACAACAGCGCGGCGATCAACTGCACGCTGTGGCGCTGCCACAGGAACGGCTCCACCGTGAATTCCCAGACCGCTTCGCTGTCGCTCCAGACACCGCCTGGATGCGCGGCGGAGACGTGCAGCGTGTAGTCGCCCGGCGGCAGGCCGATGAATTCCACACTGCGCTGCTGGCCGCGCTCGATCCACCCCTTGTCCAGGCCGTCCAGACGGGTCCGGTAGCGGATCCGCTCGGAAAGCAGATAGCTGAGGCCGACGTAGCTCACGCTCAGCCGGCGCCCGCCCGGAATCGCATTGTGATTGCTGCCCTGCCAATGCAGGGGCGCGCCATCGACCTGCACGTTCTCGATCACCGCCGGTGGCGCCATGCGCTCACGGAAGCGCTGCAGGCGCAATGGATCGACCGTGCTCAAGCCGCCGGCGGTCACCACCCAGAAAGTGCCGTCCTGGCGCAGGATCGCCGAGGGCCCGGAGCTGCCGTTGGCCTGCGAATTGGCCATGCCGTCAATCTCGTTGTAGTGCTCCACCTCGACCCGTTCGGCGCGGCCATCGGCGACCGCGTTGAGCATCGCCATGTCGGTGCGAAGCACGCCGCGGTTGCTGCTGATCCACACGTTGCCGACGCGGTCGGGCACCAATTGGAACACCGTATCCACCGGCATGCCCTGCTCCAGACCGACCCGTGCCAGCCTGCCTTCCTGGTAGCGGTACAGGCCGCGGTCGGTGCTGACCCACATCGCATCGCCGATCTGCTGGAACCCGAACACGCTGCGGCCACCGCCCAACGGCTGTAGATCGATCGTCTGGACCCGGTCACCGCGCAGCACGCGGATCCCCTCGATGGTGCCGATCCACAACGCGCCGTCGTCGTCATGCGCCAACGCGGTGATCAGCCCGGTCGGCATGCCCGGGATCACCGGCTGCTCGGCCTTGCCGGCCTCGATGCGGACCACCCCCTTCTGGGTACCGGCCCAGACCACCCCGTCGCGATCGATGCTGATCGCACGGATGTTGCCGCCCGGCAGCCCTTCATCCGTGCCGTAGTCGCGCAGGCGCTGCCCCTGTTCGTTGATCCGGAAGATGCCGTCGCCAAACGTGCCCACCCACAGCGTGCCCTCGCGATCCTGGGCCAGGCTCAATACCGAGGGACTCTTGCCGACGTTGTTGCGCAGTGGCATCGCGCTGAAGCGACCCTGGGCATCGCGCCGGTCCAGCCCGCTGGCGCTGCCGATCCACAGCTGCCTCTGGCGATCCTCGAACACCGTGCGCACGTAGTCGCCACTGAGCCCGTCGCGCTCGGTGAAGCTGCTGAACAGGGTTTCGCGCAGGCGATACAGCCCGCCGTTGGCGCCGACCCAGATGCTGCCCTCGGCATCTTCGCGCAGGCTGACCACGCGTCCGCCGGGCAACGACAGGCCCGGCGGCAATCGCTCCAGCCCGTGCCGCGACAACCGCAGCAGACCTTGATTCTCGGTGCCCAGCCACAGGTCGCCATGGCGGTCCTGCAGCATCGCGGTGATGTGGGTCACGCCCGGCAGCCGGTGCTGCAGCAGCGGTGCGCCGTCCTGCATCCGGTAGATGCGCTCGCCAGCCACTACCCACATCACCCCGTCGGGCGCGCGATACGGCCAGACCAGGCCACGCCCCAGCCCCCAGCTGTCCGGCGCACGGCGCAGCACGCCATCGGTATCGCGTACGACCAGCCCGTCGAGTGTGCCGACCCAGACCCGGTCCTGCGCATCCACGACCAGCTTGGTGAAGCTCATGGCCATCGGTACGTCGGCCGGTGGCTTCTGATAGTCGAACGTCCCGTCCGGCGCCAGACTGCCGATCCCCTTGCCTTCGTACAGCAGCCACAGGCGCCCATGGCTGTCCATCTGCATCGCCTGGATCAGCACCTGCGGCGTATCGGCGCGGTGCTCCCAGACCTGCCAGCGGCCGTCCGGGCCGCGCCGGGTCACGTTGCCGCGCGAGTCACTGATCCACAGTCCGCCGCTGCGGTCCACCAACAAAGCGCCGACCCCGTTATCGCGCAGGCCCGGCGTGGTGCTGCGGTCGAACACGGTGAAATCCAGGCCGTTGTAGCGGACCAGGCCTTCCCAGGTGGCGAACCACAGGTGCCCTTCGGGCGTCTGCGCGATGTCGCGCAGGGAGTTGTGCGGCAACCCGTTGCGCGAGGTCCAGACATCGATGGCGTAGTCGCGCAGCGGCGGCGGGCCATCCTGCGCCGACAGCGACCACGGCAGCGCGCACAGCAGCAACAGCCACAGCGCTGCCGCCTGCAGCGTTGGCATGCCCGGGAACTTCAGTTGTGCCGGCCGCCACCGGATCCTGCCCCCCCGATCGCTCATCCGTATGGATCAACCTTGGGCAGGCGCCGTGTGCATGGGGGGAACGGCCGTGCACCGGCGCGATGGCCGGCAGAGTCGTACGCTCTCATGGGGGAGACGCTGGAAAGAGATGCCCATAGTAGGCAAATCCTTTCGCTTTGGGGGACCGGCGTCAGCCCCCGCGTGGCCCCGCCGCCGCCCGCGCCGGCGCGGCCCAGCGCACGATCGCTTCCAGCCCGCCCTGCGGATGGTTGCGCAGGTGCAGCGTCGCGCCGTCCTTTTCGGCCAACGCCCGGGCGATGGTCAGCCCCAGGCCGGCACCGCCGGTCTGGCGCGAGCGCGAGGTCTCCAGCCGCACGAACGGGTCAAACACCGCCTCCAGCTCGTCCTCGGCCAGGCCGGGGCCGCTGTCGCGGATGCGCACCTCCACGTCCTGCCCGGCCTGCTCCACCCGCACGCGTGCGGTCTGGCCGTACATCACCGCGTTGTCGACCAGGTTGGAGAACAGGCGGTGCATCGCCAAGGGGCGCAGCATGAGCACTGCCCCGCTGGGTTGCTCGAAATGGACATCGGCGCCGGCTTCGGCGGCATCTTCGACGATGCTCTCCAGCAGCGAATCGAGGTCCAGCGCGGCACGTTGTTCAGCGCTCTCGGCGCTGCGGGCCAGCTCCAGCCCTTCACGGATCAGCGCCTGCATCGCGCCGAGATCGGCGATCAGGCGTTCACGCAATGTCTCATCGGTGACGTTCTCCAGCCGCAGCCGCAAGCGCGTCACCGGTGTCTGCAGATCATGGGTGATCGCTGCCAGCATCTGGGTGCGCTCACCGAGGTGGCGCTGCAGCCGCTTCTGCATGGCGTTGAACGCCTCCGCAGCCCGGCGGACTTCCACCGGGCCGGTCACCGGCATCGGGGCGCCCTGCAGATCATCACCCAGTGCGGCGGCGGCATCGGCCAACCGCTGCAGCGGGGCGCTGGCCATCCGCGCCACGATGTAGGCCAGGATGGCGATCGCCACGACCAGCAAGGTCAGGAACAACGGGTCCACGGCGAGCACGCCGTTGTGCGCCACGGCGGGGGAATCCAGTGCCAGCCGCAGCGGTGTGCCGTCGGTCAGCTGCAGCGTGACCACGCGGCACTTGGGTGGGATGAAGGCCGGGTCGCGCTCACGCGGCGGGTGCCGCATCTTTTCCTTGTCGCGCGGCGGCGGCAGCAGCTCCGGCAACCGCGGCAGGCAGGAGCGGAACGAGGTGAAGGCCACTTGGCTGCTCGCCACCGGGCCGGGCCGGTCATCGAGGATCTCCATCAGCGCGGCATCGGGCCGGCCGATGCGTGCCCCCTCCGGCAGCTGCCGCACACTCGGCCCGCCACTGGTGAGCAGCCGCTGGCGCAACTCCGGATTACCGTCCAGCAGATTCACGAACCCCTGCAGGCGGTCGGCGATGCGGTTGAGGTTCTGCCGCTCGAACTCCTGCTGGCGCTTGGTACTTGCCAGCATGGTCGCGCCGATCGCGGCCACGCTCATGCCCAGCAGCAGGATCACGAACAGTCGCCCCACCATCGAGGAAAAGAAGTGGCGCAGGCGTTTCATTCCAGGGTGACCGCCGCAGCAAGCACATAGCCTTCGTTGCGCACGGTTTTGATCAGGCCGTCGCTGCCGCCATCATCGGCCAGCTTGTTGCGCAGGCGGCTGACCTGCAGATCGATGGCGCGATCCTGCGATTCGTAGTTGCGGCCGCTGCTCAGCGACACCAGTTGTTCGCGCGACAGCACCTTGTTGGCATGCCCGACGAACACCCGCAGCAGCCGGAATTCGGCGCCGGACAACACCACCACGCGTCCATCGGGATCAACCAGATGGCGGTGTTCGAGATCGAAGATCCAACTGGAGAAGCGCGCACGGCGGATCGCCAGCGGCTCCAGGTTGGCCGGCAGCGCCTCGGTGCGGCGCAGCACGTTGCGGATGCGGGCAAGCAGTTCGCGCGGTTCGAACGGCTTGGCCAGATAGTCGTCGGCGCCCATCTCCAGGCCGAGCACGCGATCGATCGGCTCGCTGCGCGCGGTCAACATGATCACCGGCGTGCTCGAGCGCGCGCGAAGATCGCGGCACAGGGTCAGGCCGTCTTCGCGCGGCAGGTTGAGGTCGAGCACGATCAGATCGACGTGTTCGCGCTCCAGCAGCTGGCGCATGCCCTGGCCATCGCTGGCCGTGCTCACCAGGTAACCGGCGCGGCCAAGCTGCTCGGCGAGCAGCTGGCGGATATCGTTGTCGTCATCGACGATCAGCAGTCTGTGCATGCTGTTGGCAGTCTCCATGCAGTGATCATCCCCTGTCGGGAGCTGAACCGCATCTCCTGGTTTACGTACGTCTGTTTCAAGGGGTGATGCAGATACACAATGAAATGCGCTGTGCACCGCAGGGATACATCTTGGTACACGGCGAGCATTGAGCCGGCGGTGAACGATCTTCACAATGCTGACAACGCCGATGCACCGGCCTGCCGAGTTGACGATCATCGTGAAGCCCCGATTGCCCAGAACCCGCCGTGCTCGCCTCCTGCTGTTGCTCGTGGTCCTCGTCCTGATCGCCGCGATTGTGGCATGGATGCTGCGCAAGCCGACCGCGCCCACCCTGGCGACCACACCGGTCAGCCGCGGCGACATCGAACAGACGGTGGAAGCCACCGGCGTGATCGACGCCTACAAGCTGGTCAGCGTCGGCGCGCAGGCTTCCGGCCAGGTCACGTCGCTGAAGGTCCAGCTCGGCGATACCGTCAAAGAGGGCGATCTGATCGCCGAGATCGACGCCACCACCCAGCAGAACCAGGTGCTCAACGCCCAGGCCTCGCTGGACCAGGTCAAGGCGCAGCGCGCGGTCCAGCAGGCCAGCCTGCGCGAAGCCGAGCTCGAGTTCGCACGCCAGCAGCAGATGCTGGCGGCCGAAGCCACCTCCCGCGCCGAGTTCGATGCGGCCGATGCCAAGCTCAAGACCGCCCGTGCCCAGATCCAGTCCTTCGACGCACAGATCAAGGGCCGCGAAACCGAGCTGGGCACGGCCCGCGCCAATCTCGCCTACACCCGCATCATCGCGCCGATGGACGGCACCGTGGTCGCGGTGGTCACCGAAGAAGGGCGCACCGTCAACGCCAACCAGACCGCACCGACCATCGTGATGCTCGCCCGCCTCGATCTGGTCACGGTCAATGCCGATGTGTCCGAAGCAGACGTGGTCAAGATCCGGGCGGGCATGCCGGTGTACTTCACCACGCTGGGCGATCCAGACCGCAAATATCACGCCACGCTGCGCCAGATCAACCCGGCCCCGGCCACCATCGTCAAGAAGGATTCCACCACCAGCGACTCCTCCACCACCACCGCGGTGTACTACAACGCGCTGTTCGATGTGGAAAACCCGGACGGCACCCTGCGCATCGACATGACCGCCCAGGTCTCGATGATGCTCAAGCAGGCCAAGGATGTGCTGCTCATTCCCGCCGTGGCGCTCGGCCCGAAGAGTCGCGATGGGCAGTATCTGGTGCGCGTGGCCGGTGCCGACGGCATGCCGGCCCCGCGCAAGGTCAAGATCGGCATCAACAACGGTGCCAACGCCGAAGTCCTGTCCGGCCTGGAAGAGGGTGACAAGGTCATCGTCGGCGAAGGCGGTGGTGCACAGGGCGCAGGCGGCGGCAGCCGCGGTGGCGCCGTGCGGATCAGCGGCCCCGGCATGGGCGGACCGCGCCGATGAGCGCGGCCTCGACGGGCACGCCGCTGCTGCGGCTGCGCGACCTGCGCAGGGAATTTCCGGCAGGCGATGACACCATCGCGGTGTTGCGCGACGTCAATCTGGACATCGCTGCCGGCGAGATGGTCGCCATCGTCGGCCAGTCCGGCTCGGGCAAGTCCACCCTGATGAACATCCTGGGCTGCCTGGACCGCCCCACGCGTGGCAGCTACCAGGTGGCCGGCCGCGAGACCGGGCGGATGGAACCGGACGACCTGGCCGAACTGCGCCGCGAACACTTCGGCTTCATCTTCCAGCGCTACCACCTGCTCGGCGATCTGGATGCGCGCGGCAATGTCGCGGTACCCGCCGTCTACGCCGGCAGCCCCGGCCCGGTGCGCACTGCGCGCGCCGAGGAGCTGCTGCAGCGCCTCGGTCTGGGCGACCGCATGAACCACACCCCCGGCCAGCTCTCCGGCGGCCAGCAGCAACGTGTCTCGATCGCACGGGCGCTGATGAACGGTGGCGAGGTGATCCTCGCCGATGAGCCGACCGGTGCACTGGACACGAAATCCGGCGAAGAAGTGATGGGCATCCTGGGCGAGCTGCATGCCGAAGGCCACACCATCATCATCGTCACCCATGACATGAGTGTGGCCCAGCACGCCCAGCGCATCATCGAAATCCGCGATGGCGAGATCATCGCCGACCGCGCCAATCCGGCGGCGCCGAGCTATCGCGCACAGCGCCAGCCAACCGTGGCCGCGAGCAAGGGCCACAGCTGGCGTGCCGCCCGCGACCGCTTCACCGAAGCGTTCCGGATGGCCCTGCTGGCCATGAATGCCCATCGCCTGCGCACCTTCCTGACCATGCTCGGCATCATCATCGGCATCGCCTCGGTGGTCTCGGTGGTGGCGTTGGGTAACGGCTCGCAGCAGCAGATCCTGCAGACCATCGGCTCGCTCGGCACCAACACGATCGATGTGTATTCCGGTCGCGGATTCGGCGACATGCGTTCGGCTCGCGTGCAGACCCTCAAGGCCAGTGATGCCGATGCGCTGGCCAACCAGAGTTACGTCGACAGCGCGACACCCAGCGTCTCCTCCTCGGTGACCGCCCGCTACCGCAACCAGTCGGCCACGGCCCAGGTGAGCGGCGTCGGCGAGCAGTTCTTCCGGGTCAAGGGCGTCAAGCTGCTCGCCGGCAGCTTCTTCGACCGCGACGCGGTCACGCGGCTGGCACAGGTGGCACTGATCGACGAGAACACCCGCACCCAGTTTTTCCCCAATGGCGAAGATCCAATCGGCCAGGTGATCCTGCTCGGGAATGTTCCGGTACGCGTGATCGGCGTCGCCCAGCGGCCAGGATTTGGATTTGGCGGCAGCACCAGCCTGAGCGTGTGGGTGCCTTACACCACCGTGATGTCGCGCATGCTCGGCCAGAGTCACGTGTCCGGCATCACGGTGCGGGTGGATGATGCGACCCCGATGGATGCTGCCGAAGCAGCCATTTCCAAGCTGTTGATCATGCGCCACGGCACCGAGGATTTCTTCCTCAGCAACAGCGCTGAAATCCGCCAGACCATTGAACAGACCACTCGCAGCATGACCCTGCTGATCAGCGCCATCGCCGCGATCGCGCTGCTGGTCGGCGGCATCGGCGTGATGAACATCATGCTGGTCTCGGTGACCGAGCGCACCCGCGAAATCGGCGTGCGCATGGCCGTGGGCGCGCGGCAGAGCGATATACGCCAGCAGTTCCTGATCGAGGCGGTGCTGGTCTGCCTGCTCGGCGGCCTGCTCGGCGTCGGCCTGTCGCTGGTGGTCGGCTGGCTGTTCGGCAGATTCGCGCCGGACTTCCAGATGCTGTTCTCGACCGCGTCCATCGTGGCCGCCTTCGCCTGCTCCAGCCTGATCGGCGTGGCGTTTGGTTTCCTGCCGGCCCGCAATGCCGCCCAACTTGATCCCGTGGAGGCGCTGGCGCGCGAATGAAGATTTCTCCTGCTCTCCCACACCCCGCTTCGCTGCGTCCGCTGGCCCTGGCCTGCGTGACTGCACTGGCCCTGTCGGCCTGCGTCAGCACCGGTCGCTACCAGGTCGAGGCGCCGGCAGTACCGGCCACCTATGGTCGTGGCGATGCCACCTTGAACACGCCCACCGAGGCAGTGAGCGAGCAGCCGCAGGCGGCTGCCGCCGATGTCCGCAGCGATGCCTGGTGGACCCAGTTCGGCGACACCGGGCTGGACCGCGTGATCGATCGCGCCCTGGCCGCCAACACCGACCTGGTCTCGGCCGGCTTGGCGGTGCAGCGCGCGCGCCTTCAGGCCGGTCTGGCCGACAACGCGCTGTGGCCGCAGCCCTCGGGCAGCGTCAGCAGCAGCGGCAACCGCCCCATCGACCAGCGCGCGGACTGGAACCGCGGCAGCTCGGCCGGCGTGTCCCTGCAGTGGGAGATCGATCTCTGGGGCCGCCTGCGTACCCAGCGCGACATCGCCCAGTGGGAGGCCCAGGCCAGCCAGGAAGACCTGCAGAACACCGCCCTGCTGGTGATCAGCGACGTGGCCACGCAATACTGGACACTGGCCTTCCTCAACCAGTCGATCACCGCCGGCCAGGCCAATCTGCAGCGCCTGGAGCGCACCCGCGAGCTGGTCCAGGCGCGCTTCGATGCCGGTGCGGTCTCGCGCCTGGAAGCACGCCAGGCCGTACAGAGCCTGGAGGCACAGCGTGCTGCGCAGAGTGCACTGGAGCAGCAGCGTGTCGCTGCGCGCAATGCACTGACGGTGCTGCTGGATGGGCAGCCGCTGGCACTGGCCGAGGAACCGCAGCAACTGCAGCGCGCCGGCAGCCCGGTCGTGGCCGAAGGCCTGCCGGCCGATCTGCTCGGCCGCCGCCCGGACCTGCGCGCCGCCGAGCTGCGCCTGCGCAACAGCCTGAAGACCATCAAGGTCACGGCTACCCAGTACTACCCGGCGTTGAGCCTGACCGGCAGTGTCGGTACCGGCGCGCCCTCGCTCTCGGACGTGCTGAAGAATCCGGTCGCCACCTTGGGCGCGGGGCTGTCGCTGCCGTTCCTCAATGTGCGCCACGCCCAGTTGAACACCCGCCTGGCCGGCACCGATTACCAGATCGCGGCCAACGGGTTCCGCCGCACGCTGTACACCGCGCTGTCGGAAGTGGACAACGCCCTGTCGGCGCGCACCCAGTTCGCCACGCAGGTGGCGGCCTCGCAGGCGTCCTACGACGAAGCAGTGGAGATCGAACGGATGTATGAAGTGCGCTACCGGGTCGGCGCTACCGACCTGCGCACCTGGCTGGAAGCGCAACAGACCCGGCGCGATGCCGAGCTGTCACTGGCGTCCGTGCGCCAGCGGCAGTTGATCAACGATGTGACGTTGTTCAAGGCGCTGGGCGGCAGCGCGGGGTGATCCCCCGCGCCAGGCGCATCACAGGTAGAGCGCGCGGCTTACAGCCCGCGCTGACGCACCGCTTCGAACAGGCTCACGCCGGTGGCGACGGAGACGTTCAGGCTCTCGATATCGCCCGGCATCGGAATCTTGACCAGGCCATCGCAGTTTTCGCGGGTCAGACGACGCACGCCGTCGGCTTCGCCGCCCAGCACCAGCGCGACGTTGCCCTTCAGGTCGATCGCGTACAGCGACTCGGTGGCTTCACCGGCCAGGCCGTAGATCCACACGCCCAGCTTCTGCAGGTCCTTCAGGCAGCGCGAGAGGTTGGTCACCTGCACCACCGGGATACGGTCGGCCGCGCCAGCCGACGTCTTGCGCACGGTCGCATTGACCGACGCCGACTTGTCCTTGGGAATGATCACCGCCGTGGCACCGGCCGCCGCTGCGCTGCGCAGGCAGGCGCCGAGGTTGTGCGGGTCCTGGACCTCGTCGAGGATCAGCAGCAGGGCCTTGCCCTCGGCCGCTTCGACCAGCCCTTCCAGCTCGTTCTCGCCCCAGGTCCGTGCGGCCTGGTAGCGCGCCGCCACACCCTGGTGACGCACCGAACCGCCCACACCGTCCAGCGCCTGGGTGTTCACCTTGCGCACGTCGATGCCCTTGCGGCGTGCGTTTTCTTCGATCTCGGTCAGACGCGGGTTCTTCGCACCGGCCTCGATGAGGACCTCGCGGACGTTCTCGGCATCATTCTCGATCGAAGAGGCGACGGCGTTGACGCCGACGATCCACTGGCTTTGCTTGCTCATTGCGGGGGGCGGGACCGGTAAAGGGGTTGGTAATGGTAGAGCATCAAGGCCCACCCTGCCCTGCCGGGCGTTCACAGACCGCCTTCAGCCCGGCGGCCACTCCGCGGTGTCGTGGTCCGGGTGCTGGTGGGAGACGATATGCAGCAGGAAGTCGCCGGCCTCGGCGTCTTCCTCGCTGCGCAGCGCGCTGAGCGACCCCAGGGCATCCACGAACGGAAGCTTGGCCTCGATCCCGTACTGGATCGTCGGCGGCAGGCGGGCCGGTTCGTCGAAGGCGCCGGCCGCGACCGCCACGCCATCGGGGGCTTCGTAGGTCAACGGGGTGCCGCAGTCAGCGCAGAAGCCGCGCTGGACTTTGTTGGAGGATTGGAAACGTCGGGGCTCACCACGGGTCCAGCGGAAGTCGCTGCCACGGACCGAGACCAAGGGGGCGTAGTAAGCGCCGAAGGCCTTCTGGCACATCCGGCAATGGCAGATCGAGCTGTGGGTCAGCGCACCGACCACATGGAAGCGGATCGCGCCGCACTGGCAACCACCGCTGTATTCGGGGAGGGCCTGCATGGGATCGCTCCGGTGGAATCCGTGTGCCCACCAACGGTGGGCGGATAGACAGCGTGCCGACCAACGGTCGGCACCTGCCGCTTACCGGCCGTGGGCCGGTAAGCGATGATCAGTACTTCTGCTTCTGGCGCTTGGCCGGCTGGCCGCGCGGCGGCAGCTCGGGCAGCGAATCGTCCTTCTCTTCCACCAGGCGGAAGTCGATCTTGCGCTCTTCCATGCTGGCCTTGAGCACCAGGATCCGCACCCGGTCACCGAGGCGGTAGATCTTGCCGCGGCGTTCGCCGTTGAGCGTTTTGCGCACCGCATCGAACTGGTAATAGTCGTGCGGCAGCTGGGTCACGTGGACCAGGCCGTTGACCTTGGATTCGTCCAGTTCCACGAACAGGCCGAAGCTGGTCACGCCACTGATCACGCCCTCGAACTGGCCACCGACGTGCTTTTCCATCCACGCGGCGCGGTAGCGCTCGTCCACTTCACGCTCGGCTTCATCGGCACGGCGCGCCCGCTCGGAGCACTGCAGGGCCAGCGCGGCCATCTCACGCGGCGAATAGGTGAACTTCTCCGGCGCGGCTCCGCTGAGCGCGTGCTTGATCGCACGGTGCACCAGCAGATCGGGGTAGCGACGGATCGGCGAGGTGAAGTGGGCGTACGCATCCAGCGCCAGGCCGAAGTGGCCCAGGTTGTCCGGCGAGTACACCGCCAGGCTCTGGCTGCGCAGCAGCACCGATTCCAGCAGCGCTGCGTCCGGGCGATCGCGCACTTTCTTCAACAGCTTGGTGAAATCGGCCGGCTGCACCTTCGACCACGGCGGCAGGCTCAGCTTGAATTCCTTCAGGAACTCGAGCAGATCGGCGTACTTGGATTCCGGCGGACGCTCATGGTCACGGAACGGCGCCGGCACCTGCTTAGCCAGCAGGTAGCGCGCAGCCTGCACATTGGCCGCGATCATGCATTCTTCGATCAGCTTGTGCGCATCGTTGCGCACCATCATCCCGGCCTGGGTGACTTCGCCGGTGTTGTCCAGCACGAAGCGCACTTCGGAGGTTTCAAATTCGATCGCACCGCGGCGGGTACGCGCCTTGGCCAGCACGTGATACAGCTGGTACAGGCGATCCACCTGCGGCATCAGCGGACCGATCGCCTTGCGCGCAGCCGGGTCGTTCTCGCCCACCGCTTCCCAGACCTGGTTGTAGGTCAGGCGCGCGTGCGAGTTCATCACCGCTTCGTAGAAACGCGAATGAATGACCTCGCCTTCGCGGTTCACCTGCATATCGCAGACGAAGCACATGCGGTCGACCTTGGGCATCAGCGAGCAGATGCCGTTGGACAGCGTTTCCGGCAGCATCGGCACCACGAACCCGGGGAAATAGACCGAGGTCGCGCGCTTCTGCGCTTCAGTGTCCAGCGGCGTACCGGGACGCACGTAATTGGAGACGTCGGCGATCGCCACGACCAGGCGGAAGCCTTCGGCATTGGGTTCGCAGTAGACCGCGTCGTCGAAGTCCTTGGCGTCCTCGCCATCGATGGTGACCAGCGGCGTGTTGCGCAGGTCCTCGCGGCGGCCGATCTGTTCCGGGGTGACCACCATCGGGACCGCGGTGGCTTCAGCCAGCACTTCGGCCGGGAACTCGAACGGCAGCTCATGACCGTGGATGGCGGTTTCCACCACCAGCGAGGCCGTCAGCTTGTCGCCGAGTACGGCGATGATGCGGCCGATCGGCGGGCGGCGGGTGTCCGGCGCCTGGGTCAGCTCGCAGACCACCAGCTGGCCATCGCGGGCATCGCCGGTCTGGTCGGGTGGGATCTGTACATTGCGTTGCACGCGCTTGTCGTCGGGCACCACGTAGTTGATGCCGAACTCGACGCTGAAGCGACCGATCAGGCGGCTCATGCCACGCTCGAGCACACGCGAGATGCTCGCCTCGCGACGGCCGCGACGATCGATGCCGGTCACGTTGACCAGCACGCGGTCACCATGCAGCACCTTGCGCATTTCGAACGGCGGCAGGAACAGATCGTCGCCACCTTCGACCGGGCGCAGGAAGCCGAACCCTTCCGGGTTGGCGATCACCACGCCGGTGATCAGGTTGACGGCCTGCAGCGGTGCGAAACCGCCACGGCGGTTCTGCACCAGCTGGCCGTCACGGCACATCGCGCCCAAGCGCTTGCCCAGGGCATCGGCACGGTCCGGCTCGGTCAGGCCGAGGTGGATGGCGATCTCTTCGGCGGTCTGCGGGCCATCGCAGCGGTCGAGCAGCTGCAGGATCGCCTCACGGCTGGCGATCGGCTGCGCATAGCGCTCGGCCTCGCGGGCGGCGAAGGGGTCGACCTGGACCTCACCGTCGAGCGGGGTCGGATGCGGGCGGCGGCGGGTCGGGATCGGCCCGGCATGCGCGGGCTTGGGCCCGCGCTTGTTGCCACGCGACGGCTCAGCGGTGTTCAGGGATTCGGGCATCCAGGGGGGCAGCTTGCCGGCTTTCTTGGCGGCAGCGCGGGGCTTGCCCGACGGACCGGCTGCCTTCTTGGGCGCCGGGGACTTGGGGGCTTTCGCGCCCTGGGTCGGTTTCTTTGGTTTCATTGACCTCAATAGTAACCGCTGCGCGTGTGCAGAACCGGTCAGCGGCGCTCCTGTGCAGGATTGTGAAGAAATTTCACAAAACCGTTGACAACCCGCCGGGACATGCCCAGAATTCGCCC